>JAZUFC010000175.1:0-6891 GCA_045640465.1 Lachnospiraceae bacterium
AGATCCGCAAATTTGACTGAAACAGCAGCAGGGCGTGTGAATGATCACACGCCCTGTCTTTCTTTTAATCTGAAATATCTTATCAGTCGCCTTTCATGGCTTAGCTCTGTGCCGGAGTCACTTTTCCAGTTTCTTCAGGCAGTCAAAACACTCTCTTGCTTCCGTCATACCGTCCGGCGTAAGCGTTTCACTCTCCACGACCATGAGAACACCGAGTTCTTTCGCCTTTTCATACACAGCCTGAACAGGCGCCGTACCCTGACCGAGCGGTTTTCCGTCTCCGTTTTCAAAGCCGTCCTTGATATGGATAAAAGTCAGACGGTCTTTATATTTTTCCATCAGAGCGACCGGATCCCGGCCTGCGGCATAAGCCCAGAAGGTGTCGATCTCCAGACAGATCCCGGTCCGGGAAACAAGTTCTTCGAAGGGGATCAGACCGTCCTCTGTCTTTTTGAACTCAAAATCATGGTTATGATAGGAAAGACGGATGCCTTCCTTCTGAAGCTTCGGCTGAAGTTCATTCACCTGTGAAATGAACAGATCGATCTTTTCCTTTGAAAACAGATCTGCCCACGGGATGATGTATTCCGTGTTTCCGATCATCTTCTGATAGGCGACGGTCTCATCAAACCGGTTCAGAAGATCGTCGATACCGGCATGAATACCGGAAACGGTCAGCCCGTCTTTCTGAAGCTCTTCTCTGACCTCCTCTGCCGTATGTCCGAAGAAGCCTGCAAATTCCACATACCGGTACCCGGTATCCGCGACCTCTTTCATCGCCTGAAAAAGATCCTTTTCGGTCAGATCCCTGACACTGTACATCTGAAGACCGTACTCCATGGTCATTCTCCTTTCTGTTTCACTGCAGCTTCCGGTCTCCGTCATTTTTGAGACCGGCTCTGTATCCGTAAGAATAGAAGATGCAATCAGCTCCTCTTTCTGTTTCCGGCTGAGTTTCTTGATCTGAACTTCTCTCTGCATGGCCTCCTGCCTGCTTTCGTGCATCTCCAGATACACGAGCCTGACAGGCAGATGCGCCCGCGTGTATTTTCCGCCCTTGCCCGCGCTGTGCGAAGCGACCCGTTTCCGGATATCATTCGTCCAGCCGGTATAGAAGCTTCCGTCACTGCATTCCAGTATATATGTGTAATTCACCCGATGCCTCACACCCCGAAATGAACATCGATCACCATGATCTCCGAACCGGTGCCTGTCCTGACAGGCGGTCCCCAGACTCCGCAGCCGGAGGTGGTAAATGTATGCATGCCCTGATAGTTTTCATATCCGCAGGCATTCTCATACAGGAGACCGATCCCCAGGTTTCCCGGAAAGATCTGCCCGTTATGAGTATGGCCGCTGATCAGGATATCACAGCCGGCCTCTTTTTCAAGGTCAAAGTATCTGGGCTGATGGTCGATCACAAAAAGCGGCTTTTCATCATCCAGAGACTCTGCAAGTCCCGATATGCTGTAGCGTCCTGTTCCCGACTTTGCCGCTCTGAAAAGGTCCTCCCGTCCGAGAAGATAAAAGGCATCACCGATCAGGACGGATTCGTCCTTCAGCATCGTGATCCCTGCCTTTTCGAGGAAAGCTTCATAAGCCGCATCATCATATTCCACATAAGGCTTCAGGGAAAAACCGCAGAACAGGACCTCGTCCATATCATGATTTCCCCAGACGCCGTACGTTCCGTATGTGCTTTCGATCTCCGAAAGAAGCTCTGCGATACGGTCCGGATCGTCCATCGTCTCATAGGCATTGTCAAACAGGTCTCCCGCACAGATCACAAGATCCGGCTCCTGCTCATTGATCAGCTTCACAAGCTTCCCCGCCTGACGTTTTCCGCTGTTCACACCGAAATGCGAATCGGAAAAGACCACGATCCGCATGCTGTCAAGATCCACGGCTTCTTTCTGAAGTCCGATGGAATAAGAATTCACCTGAAGATCCAGCGCATGCAGCCTTCCGAAGAATAAGACCAGAACGGTCTCCAGAAGGAACAGCATGCCGGCGGTCTGAAAGAATCGCCTGTTTTTGAAGGGATTCTCCTTTCTGAGGATCTTTTTTATCAGCATCACGATATCGGATACGACTACCGGAATGCCGAGAAAGATCATCCCGCCGAGGAAATAGTTGCTGATCTGCTTCAGGAAACGCTTCATACCAAGAGACAGACCGTTCAGGAATGTACCGGCCGTCATCGCGGATGCCAGAAGCCAGAACAGCATAGAGACCGTCACAGTCACGGCAGGCGTTATCCTGTCGAAAGACTTCAGCCACTTCAGTATATGGATATAAAGATAGAGATTCAGCAGATAGTACAGAAGTACCACGACCCAGACAGGAATCATTTCTCTCCTTTACAGTTTTGATATAAACCAGGCATACAGATCCTGACAGACCTGTTCTCTGTCGACTTCGTTCAGGATCTCGTGACGGTCCTCCGGATACAGCTTCATGGTCAAATCCGTAAGGCCGAGCTTTACAAGGCTGTCACGCACCGCCGGACAGGCTTTCTTTCCGCCCACGGGATCTTCTTCGCCGGAAGTGATCAGGACCGGAAGATCTTTCCGGATATTTGAAAAGTCTTCTTTTGCCGCAAGCTTTTTCATGACGGTAAAGAAATCGCGGTAGGCAGAAGCCGTGAACTCATATCCGCAGAGCGGATCCGCAACGTAGCGGTCCACATTCTCCTCGTTTCTGGAAAGCCAGTCCACGGAAGTCCGGTTCGGCCGGAACGGTTTGTTGTTCTGACCGAGCGCAAGACCGGTCAGCATCCCGCTTCTGTATAAAGGGCCCTTCGTTTTCATGACCGCTTTTGCAAGAAGAAGACCTGTCGCCGCCGCAATGCCCGGTATGTTTCCGGTTCCCATGATGACTGCGCCCTGAAGCCCTTCGCTGTATTTTGTCAGATATCTGCGCACCATGAAGGAACCCATTGAATGTCCCAGAATAAAGAAAGGTACGCCCGGAAAGCGTTTCCGCCCTTCTTCCGTTACCTGATGCATATCTTCGATCACGATCTCATCACCGTGTTCGTCCGCAAAAAATCCGAGATGCTGTTCATCTGTCACGGATTCACCGTGTCCCAGGTGATCATGCCCGATCACGGCAAAGCCCTTTTCCGCAAGAAAACGCGCAAAGGCATCATACCGGTCGATATATTCGACCATACCGTGCACGAGCTGAAGCACCGCCGAAGGCTTCCCTTCCGGTGTCCACAAGATCACATGAAGCTTTGTCTTCCCGTCCCGAGACTGAAGATACAGATTTTCTTTGTTCATCCTCTGCCGTCCTTTCCGAAAAGCCGCCGGCCTTTCTGCTTTTGTTTTCTTTCCTGCTTATTATAAAGTACGGATCTCCAGTGAGACCCGGCCTTCTTCACTGATCTCCATAACCGCGTAGCTTGCCTTTTTGTCAGGCGTCCTCGGAAGCGAGATGCTGCCGGGATTCAGGCAGGTCACACCAAGGACCTCCTTCTGCACCGGTACATGGATATGTCCGAAAAATGCATAACCGCAGTTATTCTGCCTAGCATTCATGGCAAGCGGAACAAGTGAATCTTCATCCGGTCCGACGGAAAGCGTATGTCCGTGTGTCAGATAGAACCGGTTATGCAGAAATTCGATCACCCGGAAGGGATCGTACTGTGTTCCGAAATCGCAGTTTCCCCGCACGATCACCAGACCGCAGAGCGGGTCGATCTCCTCCAGTTCGCGCCGGATCTCAAATTCTCCGTCCTCCACATCACCTAAATGAAGGATCGTTTTCACGTTTTTTTCTTTTCTCAGCACACGGAACAGATTGTCATGCCGGTTATGCGTATCGCTGATGATCAGTATCTTCATTTGTTCCCGCCCTTTTTCAGAATCAGTTCCTTCATAGCTCTGAGCGCCTTTCCTCTGTGGCTGATCCGGTTTTTCTCTTCCTCCGTGATCTCGGAAACGCGCTTTCCGTATTCGGGAAGAAATACGATGGGGTCATAGCCGAAGCCGCCGTCTCCTGCAGGGTGATCCGCGATCTTCCCTTCCAGGATCCCTTCCGCTGTCTCTTCCGTTCCGTCCGGAAACACGGCGGCGATCACGCAGCTGTAATGACAGCCCTTCTCTTCATCCGGCAGATCCTTCACATGATCAATGATCGCTGCATTTTTCACCTCGTACGAAGTATCCTCCCCGAGAAAACGGGCGGAATAGACTCCGGGACCGCCGTCCATCGCATCCACACAGATGCCGGAATCATCCGAAAGAACGATACAGTCCTTTTCACCGTTTTCAAAAAGCCAGTTCTGCACCGTACGCGCCTTGATGAGCGCGTTCTCGCGAAATGTCGTTCCGTTTTCGATGATCCCGCCGCTGAAGCCGGCCTCCTTCATGGAAAAGACCGGAATGCCCGTATCTTCCATGATCTCGCGGATCTCCCGCATTTTATCACGGTTTCCCGTCGCAAAAATGATCTTCATGTTATAAACTCCTGTCTGCGTATGATGCAGGAAACCCCGAATCATCTGTTTTATCTTGCATATACCTTAAGGCATATATTGCTTTCACTGGATTCTTCCGTATTCCGGAACAGCACTCCGTTCTGCGAAAGATAGCCTTCCCCGTCCGAAAGATCCACATTACGGACTCCGGCTGTTTTCTTTTCCACCGCGACCGGATAGGAAAGCCCCGGTGTCGTGATCTTCACCATGACCGCAAATTTCTGCCCCTCGCTCACCCGTTTTGCTTCCGGGAAACGGATCGTATGGAAACCCGCATCTTCGATCGTACCGGTCTTCATAAGAATCCCGCGGGAAAGTGTTCTTTCGTCCGTAAACTGCGGAATATAATAAAGCTCATAGGAAGTATCGTCACCGAGCGTGTAGAACCCTGCGGCTTCCAGATATTCATCCGCATCCGCTTCATAAACAGCCGCAAAGCAGGCTGTATCATTTCCGTATCCGGCGCTTGCCGTACTTCCTCTCAGATCGGACTGATAGATATGACGGTAATTATCCCTGCTCTCCGCATTTGTTATGCACATGGCGCTCTTTGCAAAGCAGGCATCATAATAGGAGACCCAGAAAAGGCCGCTTTCCCCGAACGAACGTCCCCAGGAATTCATGCAGAGAAACGCACCGTCCCCAGGAAGTCCGTTTCCGGAAACAAAGCCTTCTTTCGGGTAATCATCGTCCCAGCCGACGATCACCACATCATGATTGACCTCCTTTTCCTCACGGCAGCAGTAGGCATGCGTTTTTTCATTGTAAAAGCGGTTCACGTTCTGAAGGCCTTCGGAATCGGCCATGCAGAGATACAAAGAGGCCTCTGCGGCTCCGTGATAAAACACACATTCCTTCAGTTTTTCAACGGAAGGCTCCTCCATATACAGAACATCCTGCACATGCACCGCTGCCGAAAGCGCGGTATCGGTCACGCCGTCTCCGTAACTGTCTGAGGGATCGGATACCGGCCCCTGCCAGGAAAGAAAATAGGAAAGCGCCATTCTGGCTTCACCCGAAACCTCGTATGAACCGTTCCCGGTCGTCAGGACCAGATGATCTCTGGAAAAACGATAGCTGTTTCCCGGAAGAAGTGCGGATTCGAGAGCAGAAAGCGAGGAAAATGCCCAGCACGTTCCGAGCTTTCCCTGATCCATGACTTCCGGCATCCGCTTTACCTCGCTCAGAGAAAAAGCGTCCGGAAGATATTTTTCATCGGTCTCAAAGGAAACGGACCCTGTTTCCGGATCGAACTGAGCCTTCAGTTCAAGCCCTTCCTTCAGAAGCTCCGCGGATACATAGTACTCATTGCTGGACCAGACTGCGCAGGAAGCCATGATCCGTTCCCCGGAATCCATGCGCACTTCATCCGTCTGCAGATCGACTGCCACATGATGATTGCCGCGTACCAGATGGATCACCTCATCCTCTGTCACGACCGCAAGTGCCTGAAATGCTTTTTTCAGCATGGAAAGCGGTATCATGACCTGCATCTCGGGAGACACATAGCAGGAGGCGCCTGTCGGGCGGATCTCCTTCTGATCGACCATGATCGTCGGAGAAATGCTGTTCATTTTCTTCGATATGATCTCTCTCCACTCTGCCGGAACCAAAGGACTTGTATAGCCCCGCTGCACCGTCCGGGTACGCGCTGCACCGATGGAGCAGATTCCCGTGACGAGCAGAAGAAACAGCGCCATCACGATATAAAAGCGTTTTTGATACATATATGCCCGTCCGTCTGTTTACGTATTGATCTCTTTTTTCTTCGGCGGTTTTTTCCCCTCGAAGGAGTAGAAATAGGTCTTCAGCATGCCGTTATAGATCTTCCGGTTTCTGTCCGCCTTTCTGCCGATCATCTTTTCCGCATCCTCATAAGAGGTGATCATGTAAAGAGACCAGCTGTCGAGCTCCGAAAAGCGCGTACCGAGCGCGGTATAAAGTTCGGGAAGAAGGTCGTGCTCCGAGATCCTCTCGCCGTAGGGCGGGTTTGTGATCAGAAAACCGTATTTCTTCGGATGACTCAGCGCATGAACATCCCGTACCTGGAAGTGGATCAGATGATCCACCCCGGCCCGCTCTGCATTCTCTCTCGAAGAACGGATCGCAGAAGGATCGATGTCATAACCCTGAATATCCGTTTCAATGTCATCATTCTGAAGATCCAGCGCTTCCGTGGATGCTTCATACCAGGCTTTCTTCGGCAGGATGTGATTCCAGCCTTCCGCCGTAAAGGAACGGTTGATGCCGGGTGCGATGTTCGCTGCCATCATGGCTGCTTCAATGCAGAAGGTGCCGGAGCCGCAGAAGGGATCCACAAGTATCCTGTCCTTTTTCCACGGTGTCAGCATGATGAGCGCGCTTGCCAGCGTTTCCGAGATCGGTGCTTTGACGGTATCCGTCCGGTA
>JAZUFC010000176.1:0-8181 GCA_045640465.1 Lachnospiraceae bacterium
CTCCTCTTTGGTTTCGCCGAGCTCTACCTTGCCGCCCACATACTCCCACAGGAGACCTCTTTTTTTATTTTCGGGCCGCTGACAGATCAGGAAGCGTTCTCCCCTTCTGATCAGTGCCGCAACGACTTCTGTCATTTATGCCTCCGTCGGTACTCTGTTTTCAAATGCCGATCATGCTTCCTTCGGCGCGTTCTTTTCGATCGTCTCCTGGATCTTCTTCCGGAAGATCAGGAAATAGACGATGCCGATCGCAAGCGGAATGATCATGAAGAAATACATTCTGGAATAGCCGAGCGCTTCGGAACCGGTTCTTGTGATCTGGCTGCTTGCAATGCTGCCGGCGATCGTCGGCAGGATCAGCATACTGACATCGGAGCCCAGGAAACAGGTGTTGCTGGCAGCGCCTCTTCTGTTCTGCTTCACGCACTTCAGACTCAGTGACTGAACCGTCGGATTGCAGACGCCGTAGCCGAGTGCCGTCACAACAGCCGCCAGAAGGAATGAGATCAGGGAGGTGGACACGCCGATGATCACATAGGAAAGTGCAAAGCATAAAAAGCCCGGAATGATGACCTTGTCATAGCCGAACTTATCGATCAGCACGCCGCTAACGGGTCTTGTAAGCAGCAGGCAGATCGCATAGACCGTGAAGAACAGGCCGATGTTCATGACGCCTCTTGCCTCTCCGTAGATCAGAAGATAAGCGCCGACGCAGTTATAGGTACCGTTGACAAAGAACATCAGGATCGCGGAATGGATCGCATCCGGCTCAATGGTATTCCGGAAGGAGATCCGGTAGGGCTGATATTCCTCGTGGAATTTCTTTAACAGGAAGGACAGGCAGAATGCGATCAGCATGACCGTCGCACCCATCAGGAAGGTCTTGTTGTAGCCGATCGATTTGCTCAGCGATGCGCCGACGCCGGGACCGACCGCCTGACCGACCGCCTGTGCCAGCGAAAAGATGCCGATGCCTCTTCCCATCTTGTCTTCCGGCAGATTTGCGCTTGCGATCGCCAGTGTAAGCGGCGGAATGCAGCTGATAAAGAAACCGTGGATAATGCGGATGCCGATGATCACGCCGATGGATTTTGCCACGCCGTATCCCAGATAGACCAGAAAAATACCGCCCATGCAGATCCGAAGAAGATTGTTCTTCGGAAAATGCTCAAAAGCCGGGCCCGAAAACGGACGGATGATCAGCGCGGAGATCGCAAATGCCGATGCCGCAAAGCCGATCAGTGCGGGGTCTGCGCCCAGTGCGCCTGCATATTTCGGGACCAGCGAATTCGCCATCTGCTGGCCGAACTGGTAAAAAAGCGTTACCGCCAGAATCAGAATAAATCCCGGATTCCAAATTTTATCTGGTTTTTTCATGTTGTCCCTCCAAAGTTCGATCTTGCCTCATGCCGTTTCCGGCGCATGAAGAAAAGAAACTGTTACCCCAGTTTCTTGCCTCATCATATCACAAATGAAAGAGCGTGTCCATCAGAGTCATGAAAAACATTCTGAGAATCCTGCGAAAATTCCTGCAGATGCATCTGTTCCGTATGCGGTCTTTACAGAAACAACGCTCAGAAAGGCAAATTGCTTTTCTAAGCGTTGTTTCTGTTTTAACCGGCAGCCCGTAAACGGGACACGGGCTTACCACACAGCGCACCGCCGCTGTATTCGGATTGGCAATCATCTCCCGGTACTTTTGGGTTGATACCATATAGTGATCTCGTAGTTATCGTGGGTAATTGTTACTGTCACGTGTTCGAAACCGTGGCGAATTTCATATTTTTTGGCGTTTTTGTATTTTGGATTCAACGATGTCACCGGCAGCGCATCTATTGTCACCTTATCACCAAGTGCATCTACCTCACCATCTGTATCGGCGTGCACCGTTTTTGCATTTTCTATAGAACCTTCATATAACTTATAATGAACAGTGTACTTATATTTTTTTACGGGTGCAGGTTTAAAGTTCCATCCGCCGGTGATCGTGGTATCCGCTGTGATCTCAAAATCAGCCTTGTCCCAGGGTACGAACTCCCATGTTCCCTTTACCTTCTCACCTTTTTCGTTATATGCATAATCCACTGTGGTGGTCAGCTGATCCGCAACCTTCACGTAATCATTCGGTGCATACAAGGTCGGATCTTTGGGTACTTCGGAGCCTTCCGGCGTCCCGTAGCTCGGATCAGGATTGACCACATAGGTCACTTTGTAGTTCGCCACCCCATAATCCAGTGTCCAGTCGATAAACTCATAGCCTTGTCTTTCAGGAATCTGCGAGGATACGGTGTAGGCTTCGCCGCCCGTACACGTATCCGAAGCAGGCAGATCCGTCACCGTATCCGTTGTCCCGGGAATGTATGTCATTGTATACTCTGAAGCGGCATACGCAGTAACCATGACGGATAACATCAGCACTATCGCCAATCCGCATAATGTTGCTTTCTTTTTCATTATTCAGCATCCTTTCTTCATGACAGGAACTATAGTCAACAAACGAGCGTTTTCACAGGAGCAGATACTCAGTGCACTGTCTCCGGTGAGCCGGAGTTGATTCGGTTCAAAAGTTTTTACCTGTTTTTCAAGTAACTGAGCTTTCTGCGTTTTCTGCTTGCTGTCTCTGAACAATATGCCTGTCATACCGAGAGCAGATATTCCGATCAGACTGAACCACAGCAGCATATTGCTGTCATCTCCGGTATCCGGGACATCGCTTCTGCTGCTGATGAATTTTGCGGTTGATGTCACCGCATCAGCAATGATGCCCGTATCTCCTCCCCAGGTGCTCTCATAACCGTCTGCGGAATAGTCCGTTTGCGTGACAGTGTATCCCGTTCCGGCGGGCAGACCCACCGCGGTCCTGCTCTCGCCGCCCTTCAGTGAGAAGACGGCCACGCCGTCAGTGAAGGTCATATCGCCATAAGTGCCGTTCACGGAGGTATCATCGAGCGTGACCGTAAAATCAAATGCCTTGGTACTGTCTGCCGCACTGCCTGCGATCGTCTCGCTGACCGTCAGATTGCCGACTTCGGGATCAGCAGGCGGTTCCGGCGGTGTCGGTTCAGGCGGCGTCGGTTCAGGCGGCGTCGGGGTCGGCGGCTCCGTAGTATTCTTTGTGTTGGTAAACGCAGCTGTAGCCGTCCGGTCATTTACAATGGTGCCTGCATCTCCGCTTTTCGCGGTCTCATATCCGTCTGCAGAATAGTCTGCCTCGGTGACAGTGTATCCAATTCCGGCGGGCAGATCTGCGGCAGTCCTGCTTTCGCCGCCCTTCAGAGAGAAGGCAGCTATACCGTCTGTGAAGGTCATATCGCCGTAGGTGCCGCTCACGGAGGTATCATTGAGCGTGACCGTGAAATCAAATGCCTGAGTACTGTCTGCCGCATTGCCTGCGATCGTCTTGCTGACCGTCAGACTGCCGACAGGCTTCTTCATGTACGTTGCAATGAACACGATGGGGCCGGGGCCGTTTACACCGGTTACCGTGCCGTCATCGTTCAATGTGGCAGGGCCATTGTTCGTATCATAGCGCTCCCAGCCCGTAAAAATATAGCCGGTACGTGCGGAGTCTTCAGGAGCGGAACTGCTGCCGGGTTCTGTATCCGTCACGGGAACCAGCTCCGTTTTCAGCAATGTCTCGTCCCAGTCCACAAAGCTGACACGCACGCCCCATCTTGCGGTGAGGTTCGCCCAGATGGTATTATTCGGCAAAGTAAGACTGTCCTCCGGCAGGATACCGGACAAACCGGGGAATACTGCATTACCGGAATAGCTTGCGGCATAAGCGGTGATGCCCAAAGATACGAGCAGACACAGTGCCAGAAGCATTGTCAGAATTCTTTTTTTTAATTTCATGTCTTTCCTTCTCTTCTCTTATGATGACCGGAAAGCCACGAATTCTCATTCCGGATATTTGGGTCTTATCCTGTAACAGCAAACTCCGCAACTGCTGACAGCCCCAAAAGTTTTTATGTGCGATTTTTATTGCTCGCTTTTTGCCTTTCGCTTTCTGATGACGGTCAGAATGCCCACAGTGACTGCTGTTATAAGACAGCAGCTGCAGAGGATTATAATGCCGATTCCGACTTTAGACGGTCTCTTTGAGACGGCGGTATTCCCCACTCTGCAGATAACCGAAAGGGTCGTTTCGGCCGTTGTATCAACTGTCCCTTCGGAAGAAGGAATTGTAATGACCAGCGGATCTGGAAGCAATTGATAGCCCGGAAGGGTTTCACTCTCATAGAAAGTATATTCACCCGCGGCCAGACCCTTGATAAATATGAAGCCGCTTTCGTGAGCCTCAAAATATTCGGCATATTCATAAGACTCCGCCGTGTCGCCGATATCAGCTGGAACCACCTTGTAAATACCGTCAAAGAGCTTAATTGCACGAAAATCATCAGTTTTGAACCTGACGCCGGGCAGATGCAGGGTATTGTCTTCAGCATCTACACTCTCGATATAGAGAGAATAACCATGGACGGCAGTGACGGCGGCTTCGCCCGGATCCTCGGGATTCATGCCGACAGGCGGCTCCTTAAGCAGCGGATTCTCTTTCATTTCTCCTGCATGAGCGGTATCCGCAAAAACAGCGGCAAACAGCATTACCTGAATTACAGCAGCTATTACTATAGTAAAGATTCTTCTGCCGGAGTTGTCATGTGCTGCCGCCGGCAATAATATTCTGAACTTCATTCTTTTTTATCATGTGAGTCTGATAGTACCATGCAAGAAACTGATCATGCATTTCTTCTCCCAGTTTTCTTGCCTTCACGGCATCCTCATACTGTTCATAACTGCCAAGATAGTATGTTTTACTCCGGAAAGTGATCTGTGCAATCCAGACACCGCTTTTTTCATTTTTATACACTCCGGTACAGCCGCTTTTGTTTCGCGAACTCAGCTGTTTCCGGTAGTATTCAATAATTTTAGCCGAACTTCCATCTGTATTTCCGGCATTCAGGAGGACCTGCTCCGATCGGATGCAGCCGCAGCTTTTTGTTTTTCCGCTCTGCAGAAGTGTCTGTCCGACAGACGTGATGCTGCCGCAGTCGCATCGGCATTTCCACCGGTGCATACCGTTTTTCTTTCCGTCATAGCTGATCACCAACAGCTTGCCGAAACGCTGTCCGATATATTCTTTCATCGGATAGACCTTCAGACAGCCGCAGCTTTTCTTATAGCCTGCCGTTAGCTGACTTGTTGCTGCTTTACAGGTATTTCCGCAATCGCAGAGACAATTCCACTGCGTATATCCGTGCTCATCATTTTCTGCCGCAGAAATACACAGAAGCATTCCGAATCGCTTACCTGTCAGATCTCTGCGTCCCGGTGCCGGCTTTCGCATACATCCGCAGTCCGTAATGGTTCCGCGCTGAAGGTATCTGGTATCCAGTTCGATCATACCGCCGCAGTCACATCGGCAGCGCCAGACATTATAGCCATTCTTTTTGACAGACGTCTTTTCTTCAACCGTAAGACTGCCTATGCGGTATCCAAGTCCAATATGCGGCCGCACGTTCATACCTCCTTTCGCGCTATGTTTTTTCTGTATCATACGCTTTCGCTTTTTTGAAATCCGAAAACCGGTTTTACAAATTGATCCGGCTGTACCCGGACGGAAGAATCAGAATCAGAATCATGATCAGAATGAGAAGCGGAACTGCCAGAATCGATGCGATCAGAATCTCACTGATCTGGTCCGCATCCTTTGTAATACGGATCATCTCTGCCTCTGCTTCTGTTTCGATCCGGTGGCCGCGGACGAGCAGACGATGTGTGTTGATTCCGTACGGCGTACAGGTAAGAAGCGTACAAAAATCCTGCCCTCTTTCGATTCTGAGTGCCGATGTATCGTCCGGCGTAACGATCAGAATCTGATCGACCTCATACGTCAGCACTTCATTCAGCACACGGATGTAAAAAACATCACCGGCAACCAGCCTGTCCAGATGTGTAAAAAGCTTGGCGCTCGGGAGACCGCGGTGTCCTGAAAGAACACAGTGCGACGAAATGCCGCCGATTGGCAGACTGGTCCATTCAATATGTCCGACTCCGTTCTGCAGTACTCTGTCCGATGTGGTATGATATATGGGAAGCGAAACATCGATTGACGGAATCTCGATCTGACCGATCAGACCGCTTCCGGCAAAATTCAATGTGTTCTTATAAATCTCACTTTCATTTTCATCCAACGACCCATAGCTTCTGGTCGAAAGTCTTTCATTATAACGTCTGGCATCTTCCAGAATCTGATCATATTGATTATCTTCCAGATTTGTAACAGCATCTGAGTAAGATGCAATCGCACGGCTCTGATGAAATGAATTGTAGTAATTCGAAACACTCGGATACAGCAACAGGGACAGCCCTGCGAAGAAAATAATGAAAAGCAGCACTGTAGTTGAGCGGCGTTTTTTCACTCTCATACGCAGAGTTCTCCTTATTGTTGTATCCGGGGAGAGGCAAAGCCCCTCCCCGGACAATAGATCTGTAGCCTTTATTCTTCAGAGAATTTCCGACAGGATCAGTTCTTTACGCTCATACGTCTTCTGGTGATCAGAAGAATTGCTGCACATACGATCATCGCACTGCCGAAAATGTAGAAGAGACGAGTGCCGATACCACCGGTAGAAGGAAGTTCCACACCGGAGAGGTTCTCGAATACAGCACCTTCGGATTTCTCCTGAAATGCATCTTCGTATGTATAACCATCCGCATCATCAACATCCTTGGAATAAACGGCTTTTACCGGAACGGTCTTTTCGTTCTCGGTCTTGGTAACAGGAGTAACGGTAACATCTGTTACATCATTCTCTTTCTCGGTAAGCGTAACATCATTGATGCCTACATAGAAGAACAGAGGCTTCGTAGCAAGGTTGTAGCCCTCGGGAGCTTCCGTCTCGGTGAATCTGTAAAGACCTTCTTCAAGACCCTTGACGTTGATCATACCGGTTGCAGGAGACAGAACTTCGTTGTTTGAAGCGCCTTCTGCGGAATCATAACTGTAAAGACCGGCAACATTTTCCTTGGCAGCCTTCATAGGAACAGCAACCCATGTGTCACCAACTTTTCTTTCAAGAACAAATCTTGCTCCGGCAAGAGGATCCTTCGGACCGGCTTCCTTTTTGCCGTCAACCTTCAGAATACCGATCGCGTATACATAGGTATCGGTTTCCTGTTCCTTGTCAGGATCATAGTCAGGCGTGTCTTTAGATCCGTCACCCTTCGGATCTTCGGGATCATAAGGTGTCGTCGGGTCATCCGGCTTGAAGGGATCGTCGGGATACTCAGGATTGGTCGGATCACCCGGCTTCGTCGGATCATAAGGCGGATTGGGATCAGGAATAGTGGGATCCGGTACTTCATAATCCTTGCCTTCTTCCGTGGTGGGGTCATGAGTAGGATCATAATCAGGACTATCCGGATCATAATCAGGACTATCCGGATCAGAAACCGGATCATAATCAGGATTCGGAATTGTCCCAGGAATCTTCGGATCGGTAGGATCATCATCAGGATCGAAGTCCGGATCGGTATCATAAGAGAAGTTTGCAACGTTCGGGTTGCCTTCATCACCGATGACAGCATCCTCGGTTACGATCGCATAGTAATCAACGGTGATCTTTGCATTGGAGCCGTACTTTTCACCCCAGGGAATGGTGATGAAGAAGGACTCATCCTTCAGATTATCGCCTTCGGTGGTAGAACCGACAGACTCACTGTATCTTACCGTATAATCTGTACCTGCAGTAAGCGGAACAACCGTTCCGTCTGCCTTAACAACCTTTACGGTAAGTTTACTGGGCTCAAGATCAAAGCCCTTGTTCATGGTATCGGTGATGTAATAATAGGTTACAAGACCGCTCTTGTTCTGCTCATTATTATCATCAGCATCGTCGGCATATTCAGAAGCCGGATCCGCATAAGCGGTGGCGTTCAGAGAGTAACCGAAATGAACCTCATCGCCGTAGTCAGCGGTGTTCTCTTTAACCAGAGTACCGTCAGGCAGAACGATGGCCTTGCCGGGATATGCGATATATTTGGTGGGATCTTCCGGATCAGGAGTCGGCTCTTCCGGAATAGTAGGTTCCTCGTTCTTATCAACGATGGTAACTTCCTTCATGGTGCTGTCAATGGTAACTTCAGCGCCAAGAGTGCTGGTTACGAAATAGTAACCGT
>JAZUFC010000177.1:0-2394 GCA_045640465.1 Lachnospiraceae bacterium
GCTTTGACTATTATATGATCCGGATATCTGATCAGAGTTCACCGTCAAGAATACTTCTTGACAAATCCGCCCCCCGCCTTTATAATTTCACCAAGATAAACCGTTGAAGAAGAGTGAGTAGGTTTCGTCCACGTTTTCAAAGAGAGCCGCAGGCGGTGGAATTGCGGTAAGGCGCCGGGACTGAATGGACTTCTGAGGGCGACCGGAAAAGCGAAAGCCGAGTATGGAAGACGGAGCGACTTTCCGTAAGATCGAGTCAACGTATGTCAGTACGTAAAGCGGGCATGAGTGTTCATGTCAAGCCGGGTGGCACCGCAGGATATTTTTGTTTACCCTGTCCCAGCATTATGAAGAATAATGCCGGGATTTTTTTATTTCAAAGCAGCAGCTTTATTTACATGAATCAAACAAAGGAGGTAATCCCTATGCATCAGGAATACATCATGGGCAATGAAGCCATCGGCCTCGGTGCTCTGGCAGCCGGTGTGGATCTGGTGGCGGGTTATCCGGGAACCCCTTCGACAGAGGTACTCGAAACCGTTGCCAAAAGAAGGACAAAGGACACCTACGTGGAATGGTCCGTCAACGAAAAGACCGCTCTGGAAACAGGCGCGGGTGCAGCCTACACGGGTGCGCGCGTACTGATCACGATGAAACAGGTAGGTCTGAACGTGGCCTCCGACCCGCTCATGTGTCTTGAATATGTGGGAATCGAAGGCGCCATGGTCGTTCTGGTGGCGGATGATCCCGGCCCGATGTCTTCACAGACCGAGCAGGATACACGCACCTTTGCCTCCTATTCGAAGATTCCCTGCTTCGATCCTTCTTCCGTAGAGGAAGCGTACGAAATGATCCAGGAAGCTTTTGCGCTTTCCGAAAAACTCAAGTCTCCCGTGCTCTTCCGCCCCACCACCCGTGTGGACCACGGCTATGCTTCCGTCACCGTAAAGGACGAAGAAGAATACACAGCGCATAACGAAAAGCACTTTGTCAAGGATACGAACCGCTGGGTCATCTTCCCGAAGCTCTCCTTTGCAGCACACGGAAAGATCGAAAAGAGAAACGCCATTCTCGCATCCGACTTTTCCTCTTATCCCCGCAACAGGATCCTGAATGCGGACTGTACGGAGAAGAAAGGCATCGCGACCGGCGGCATCAGTTTCACCTACACAGAGGAAGCAGAAAACGTACTGGGCGCACTGAAGACCCTCAAAGTCTCCACACCTTATCCTTTCCCCGATGAACTGGCGCTCTCTTTCCTGAACGGTCTTGATGAGGTCCTCTGTATCGAAGAGCTTGACCCGGTCATCGAAGACGCGCTCGTCCGCGTCTGCGGAAAATATCATCTGAATACAAAGATCTTCGGAAAGCGGACCGGACACACCAATTTTGCTGGTGAGAACACGATCGATCTTGCAAAGAGCTTTATCAGCACCTTTACCGGCCGCCCGCTTCCGAAAGAAGAAGAGCTTCCGGCGGCGCCTCCGCTTCCCGTCCGTCCGCCTGTCCTCTGTGCAGGCTGCCCGCACCGCGCAAGCTTCTATGCGGTCAAGCAGGCTATGAAGGGCCGGAAGACCATCTACTGCGGCGATATCGGCTGCTATACACTCGGCAACGCAGCGCCGCTTGACATGACGGACACATGCCTCTGCATGGGCGCAGGCCTCGGCATTGCACAGGGCGTCTACCGCATGGAGCCGGATACGAAATGCTTTGCCTTTGTCGGCGACTCCACCTTCTTCGCATCCGCTGTTCCCGGCGTAATCAACGCTTTCTACAATCAGGCGGAAATGACACTCATCGTTCTCGATAACTCCACGACCGCCATGACCGGCCATCAGCCACATCCGGGCACCGGAAGAACGATGATGGGCGATATCGTTGAGAAGATCAGTATTGAAAACATTCTCCGCGGGATCGGTCTGACGGACGTTGCCACAGTGAATCCGCTGGAGCATGAAAAGGCTGTCGAAACCGTGAAAGAGTTTGCGGATAAGCCCGGAGTCAAGGCGATCATCTTCAAATATCCCTGTATTGCGCTTTCAACGCCTGAATCAGGACCGGTCCATGTGGATACCGACACCTGCATCGGCTGCATGAAGTGCATCCGCGAGATCGGCTGTCCCGCACTTTCGAAGAAAGACGGAAAAGCAGTTTCAGATCCGTCCCTCTGCACAGGCTGCGGCCTCTGCACACAGATCTGTCCCGTACACGCGATCAAAGGAGGCGCAGATGAATAAGAATATCGTTTTATGCGGCGTCGGCGGTCAGGGTACCGTCCTCGCATCCAAGCTTCTTGCAAAGACCGCCATGCGTTTGAATGTTCCCGTCAAAGGTGCGGAAACGATCGGCATGGCCCAGCGCGGCGGGTCCGGTTTCAGCCATCTCAGGATC
>JAZUFC010000178.1:0-3930 GCA_045640465.1 Lachnospiraceae bacterium
GGCTGCTATGCAAAGGTCATCAATCTGGATAAGGATTCCGAGCCCGACATCTACAACGCGATCAGGAAGAACGCTCTTCTCGAGAACGTTACTCTGGATGCAGAAGGCAAGATCGATTTCGCTGACAAGTCTGTCACAGAGAACACACGTGTATCTTACCCGATCAACCATATCAACAATATCGTTCGTCCGGTATCCGCAGCTCCGGCAGCAAAGAATGTTATCTTCCTTTCCGCAGATGCATTCGGCGTTCTTCCTCCGGTATCTATCCTGACACCCGAGCAGACACAGTATTACTTCCTGTCCGGTTTCACGGCAAAGCTTGCAGGTACAGAGCGCGGCATCACCGAGCCCACACCGACCTTCTCCGCAGCATTCGGTCAGGCATTCCTGGAACTGCCTCCGACAAAGTATGCGGAAGAGCTTGTCAAGAAGATGGAAAAGAGCGGCGCTAAGGCATATCTTGTCAACACCGGCTGGAACGGAACCGGCAAGCGTATCTCCATTAAGGATACCCGCGGCATCATCGACGCGATCCTGAACGGCGATATCCTGAAGGCTCCCACCAAGAAGATTCCGTACTTCGATTTCGAAGTCCCCACAGAACTTCCCGGCGTTGCAACCGATATTCTGGATCCTCGCGACACTTACAAGGATGCTGCTGAATGGGATGCAAAGGCACAGGATCTTTCCGGCCGTTTCATCGAGAACTTCAAGACCTATGCAGTCAACGATGCAGGCAAGGCACTCGTTGCAGCAGGTCCGCAGCTTTGATCTGAAAACTGAATCCGCTTCGGGGATCTGTCCCCGGAATGAATGGACCGCATATACACATGTATATGCGGTCCGTTTAAATTAAACGAATCTTTAAAAAGGAACGATCATGGAAAACTACAGGAATTTCAAACTGGCTTCACTGGTATATGCTTATTATCTGGACGGAAAGACGGAAGAGGAGATCGACCGTGATATTCAGTTCTATCTGCAGTATATGCCTCTGAACAAAGCATATATTGAAGCACACAGAGGTCTGACGGATATTTCAAGCGAGCAGCTTCAGATGGCAAAACGCGTCTTTGAAAGAAACGGTATCGAAACCGCGGGCTGCATTACGACTACCGTCCTCGTAAATGATGAGCCGAAGCCGTCTCTTTTTGACACCTTCTGTTTTACCGATCCCGCACACAGGGAAAGTCTGAAGAAGATCGTTGCGCATACCGCAGAGAATTTTGACGAGATCATTCTGGATGACTATTTCTTTACAGCCTGCCGCTGCGAGATGTGCATCAAGGCGAAAGGCAGCCGCAGCTGGGCAGAGTACAGGCTTCAGGCAGCAAAGGAAGTCTCTGAAGAGATCGTGGCGCTTGCAAAGGGCATCAATCCGAAATGCAATTTCATTATCAAGTATCCCAACTGGTATGAATCCTATCAGGAGCTTGGCTATGATCCGAAGGACCAGGCAGAGATCTTCGATATGGTCTATACCGGCACGGAATCCAGACTTTCCGCTTATAATCATCAGCATCTGCAGCGTTATCTTTCCTATTCCCTGATCCGCTACATGGAAAATATCGCGCCCGGCAGAAACGGCGGCGGCTGGATCGATCTCGGCGGCGCGCAGAAGAATATCTCCGTTCTTCTGGAGCAGGCAGAGCTTACGTACTTTGCAAAGGCAAAGGAGCTGATGCTGTTCAATTTCCAGTCCTATCTCAACCATCCTTCGGCGGGTGCACTCGGCATCGACCTCCGTCACGTGGACAGGATCGTCGGAAAGCTCGGAAATCCGGTCGGCGTTTCTGTTTATGAACCGCATGATGCGGACGGTGAGGATCAGCTGATCAATTATATCGGCCAGTGCGGCATCCCGCTCGAACCGGTCCCGTATTTTGACGAAAACGCAAAGACGATCCTTCTGACGCAGAATTCCGCAAAGGATCCGGAAGCAGTCGAAAAACTGGAAAAATACGTCCGTGAGGGCGGCATTGCGGTCGTGACCTCCGGCTTCTTAAGAAAAACGATCGATAAAGGTCTTTCAGGCATGACTTCCGTCCGCCCGACGGACAGAAAAGCGACCGGTACCCGGTTCGGCGATACCGCCATGCAGACAGGCTCCAGAGAGGTATTTATCACGGACCGTCCCGTCACATTTACGCAGATCGATCACAAAAACAATTCGACCTGGCCCAATGTGACCATGTATACGGATGATAATGCGGTGGCCGTTATGACGGATGACAAATACGGAAAAGGCCGGCTGTTTATTCTGAACATTCCGGATGACTACGGTGATCTGTACAGGATCCCGAAGGGGGCGATGGCTGCGATCCAGGCGGCATTCGGCCGGGCGTTCCCCGTGCGTCTTGCGGCAGCGCCTCAGTTCAACCTGTATCTGTACGATAATGACGTCTTCGGCATCTATGATATGACGGATTGCTATACGGCTCCGGAGATCATTCTTCGCGGTGATGACGTGGTCGGCTTTGAGGATATTGAGACCGGACAGAGATTTACGGAGCCCGTCCGCATCATTCCGAGACCTGTCAGAATGGGTGATTCCGCAACGGCCGACTGGGAACCGTTGCAGCGTGTGTTCCGCGTACCGATGGGAGGATACCGTTTCTTCCGGCTGATCCGCTCGGAAAACTGAAGTTTTCTCACGAATTCTGCAAAAAGACCTTCTGCGGACGCGGCATCCGGCGGAATGTATCTGCTTATTTCGCTGTTTTATCCCTTTATTTCTGCAGCTTTTTTCTGTAAACTGTGTTCAGAAAGCAATGAATATGATCACAGACGATCAGGGAGGTTTCTATGAAATACTATATCAAGCAGAAGGTCTTTTCATGGCGCGACCGCTTCTTTATCTATGATGACGGCGGCAACGAGATCTTTCATGTGGAAGGTGAGGTCTTCACCTTCGGAAAGAAGCTGCATCTGTACGATCAGGCGGAAAGAGAGCTTTCGTATATTCATCAGAAGGTCTGGAGTTTTCTTCCACGGTTCTTTGTCAGTCAGAACGGTACGGATATTGCGGAAGTGACCAAGGAGTTTACGTGGTTCAAGCCCCGTTATGCCGTGGAGCCTTTCGGCTATACGGTCTCCGGAGATTTTATGGCACATAATTACACCGTGGATAACGGTGAACGGACGATCGCTTCGGTCACCAAAAAGTGGTTTACCTGGGGCGATACGTACGAGATCGATATTTCGGAAAGTACCGATGCGGTGATGATGTTAAGCATCGTACTGATCATTGACGCAGTGCTCGCACAGCAGTCAGCTTCGTCCGCGGGTGCAGCATCTTCGTCCGGCTCGAATTAAAGTGAAGCATTTCTGAGGAGAAAAATGATGAAAAAGAATCTGAAGAAACAGATCTCCGTTTTTCTGGCATTGATCATGCTGGTCCCGATCCTGCCGTTTTCCGCAAAAGCGGATGATGACGACGGCCCGGCTCCGGTCCTGTCGTTTGAGGAATATCCTTCCAAGGTGAAGGAGGGTGAGTACGTCACGTATCAGGTGATTGTGACAAATGCAGATCAGGCCGGGTCGGAGATCGAATATGAGTGGTTCGCAACACTGTGCGCCTTTCAGAGTACCGCTAAATTTCCGGGAGACAGACTGCACGGAGTCGAGTGGTATCAGCCATGGGTCTACTGCAAATCGTTCCCCTGGGTCACGGGCGGCATACACAAGGGAAGCGAGGACACACTGACCTGGTCAGCGCTTCCGACTTTTACCAATAGGGATTATGATTCTCAGTATTGTTTCTGTTGTAAAGTCAGCATGAACGGTCATACCACGATCTCACCGGTCATGACGACCGCCGTGGTTCCGCGTGATCTGATATGGGAATATTCGGCACACGTTACGGACGGGCGTGTGAAGGAAGGAAATGCAGTCAGTGAGGTCTCCGTTTCCGTAGATACCGAGCAT
>JAZUFC010000179.1:0-4506 GCA_045640465.1 Lachnospiraceae bacterium
CGCCGCTGCCGTGACCGTTTCTGGGCAAAGGGCATGGAGCAGGACAAGATCGATGCCTACATGACGCTTTACGAAGCACTGGTGACCGTGTCCAAGCTTGCCGCTCCCATGATCCCCTTCATGTCAGAGGAGATCTATCAGAATATCGTCCGCGGCATCGACAGTAACGCACCGGAATCCATTCATCTCTGTGATTATCCGGCAGCGGATGAAGCATTCATCAGACCGGAACTCGAAGCCAGCATGGATCATGTGCTGAAACTCGTAGTCATGGGACGTGCCTGCAGAAATTCCGCAAATCTGAAGAACCGTCAGCCCCTTCAGAAAATGTACGTGAAAGCACCCTTCGGCCTTTCCGAATATTTCGATGAGATCATCGAAGAGGAACTGAACGTAAAGGAAGTGGAGTTTACGGATGATGTCCGTTCCTTCACGAGCTATACCTTCAAGCCGCAGCTTCGTACCGTCGGCCCGAAGTACGGCAAGGTGCTGAATGTGATCCGCACGATGCTTTCTGAGCTTGACGGCAACGCCGCCATGGACGAGCTGAAGGCAAACGGAAAGCTCTGCTTCGATGCAAACGGAACCGCAGTCGAACTGACTGAAGAAGACCTTCTGATCGATATGACCCAGAAGGAAGGCTTCGTATCGGAGAACAACGGAGAAGTGACCGTGGTCCTTGACACAAATCTGACGGATGAACTGGTAAATGAGGGCTTTGTACGCGAACTGATCTCCAAGATCCAGCAGATGCGTAAGGAAGCGGATTTCAATGTGACGGATCATATCCGGATCTCCTACACCGGCACAAAGAAGATCGAAGAGATCTTCGAAAGCTGCAAAGAAGACATCATGGGCGATACATTAGGTGAAGACGTCGTAAAGGACACGCTTACCGGCTTTGTCAAAGAGTGGAACATCAACGGTGAAAACTGTTCGCTCGGCGTTGAAGTAATCGGGTGATCGGAAATGGCAGTTAATGTAGATAAAGAAACATTCAAGGAGATGGTGGCGGAAAATGTCAAGTTTCTTTTCCGCCGGACCATCGATGAAGTCAGTCAGGAACAGATGTTTCAGGCAGTCGCGCTGGTCGTGAAGGATCTGATCATCGATGACTGGATCGATACGCATCATGCGTACGAAAAGCAGGACACCAAGATCCTGTATTACATGTCCATGGAGTTTCTGATGGGCCGTGCGCTCGGCAACATGATCATCAGCATCTCCGCAAGCGAAGAGATCAGAGAAGCGCTTGCGGAGCTTGGCTTTGATCTGAATACGATAGAGGATCAGGAGCCGGATCCGGCGCTCGGAAACGGCGGTCTGGGACGTCTGGCGGCCTGCTTTCTGGATTCCATCGCCACCATGGGCTACGGTGCCTACGGCTGCGGTATCCGCTATAAATACGGCATGTTTGCACAGAAGATACGCGACGGCTATCAGGTGGAAGTGCCGGATGAATGGCTGAAGAACGGCAATCCTTTTGAGATCCGCCGTCCGGAATATGCCTGCGAAGTCAAGTTCGGCGGCTATGTATCCATGGAACGGGACGAAAACGGAAGAGAGCATTTCGGACTGAAGGATTACAACTCCGTACGTGCGGTGCCCTATGACATGCCCATCGTGGGTTACGGATCCGGCATCGTCAATACGCTCCGGATCTGGGATGCGGAGCCCATCAACACCTTCAACCTGGATTCCTTCGACCGCGGCGATTATGCCAAGGCCATCGAACAGGAGAATCTGGCAAAGACGATCGTCGAGGTGCTTTATCCGAACGACAATCACTATGCGGGAAGGGAGCTTCGCTTAAAGCAGCAGTATTTCTTTGTTTCCGCTACGGTGCAGACCGCGATCCGGAAGTACAAGGAAAGCCATAACGGTTCCCTGAAAAACTTTGAGAATAAAGTCGTCTTCCAGATGAATGATACGCATCCGACACTGACTGTCGCCGAACTGATGCGCATCCTGATGGACGAGGAGAAGCTGGAATGGGATGAGGCCTGGGAGATCGTAACGCACTGCTGTGCCTATACGAACCATACCATCATGACGGAGGCTCTGGAACGCTGGCCGATCGACCTGTTCCGGAATCTTCTGCCCCGTGTCTACTCCATCGTGGAGGAGATCAACCGCCGGTTCTGCGAAGAGATCCGGGCGCGTTTCCCCGGTGACGAGGAGCGTGTGCGCCGTATGACGATCATCAGCCCGCATCACGTGCAGATGGCGCATCTGGCGATCGTCGGTTCCTATTCCGTAAACGGCGTGGCGGAGCTTCACACGGAGATCCTGAAGACGCAGCTTCTGAAGGATTTCTACGAAATGTGGCCCGAAAAGTTCTGCAATATGACGAACGGCATCACGCAGCGCCGCTTCCTGGCACACGGTGATCCCATGCTTGCGGACTGGGTGAACAGAAAGATCGGAAACGGCTGGATGACGGATCTGACCGAGATGGAAAAACTGATCCCCTTTGCGGATGACGCACAGTCCCAGCGGGAGTTCATGCAGATCAAATATCAGAACAAGATCCGCCTGGCAAAGTATATCAGGCAGCACAACGGGATCGACGTGGATCCGTTCTCCATGTTTGACGTACAGGTCAAGCGGCTGCATGAATACACGCGTCAGCTCATGAACATCCTGCATGTCATGTATCTGTACAACAGGATCCGTTCGGACCGGGCGTTTGCCGAAAATTTCTATCCGAGAACATTCATTTTCGGTGCGAAGGCGGCGGCAGGCTATGCAAGGGCGAAGCTGACGATCAAGCTGATCAATTCCGTGGCGGATGTGATCAATGCGGATGCTTCGATCCACGGAAAGCTGAAGGTCGTCTTTATTGAAGACTACAAGGTCTCTTCTGCAGAGATCATTCTGGCGGCGGCCGATGTTTCGGAGCAGATCTCGACGGCATCCAAGGAGGCTTCCGGCACATCGAATATGAAGTTCATGCTGAACGGTGCGCCGACACTCGGCACGATGGACGGCGCGAATGTGGAGATCGTGGAGGAGGTAGGCAGAGAGAACGCGTTTATTTTCGGACTTTCCTCGGACGAGGTCATTGCCTACGAACAGAACGGCGGCTACCGGCCGGAGGAGGTATTTGCCTCCAATGACGGCCTCAGGGATGTCCTGATGCAGCTGATCAACGGAACCTATTCACCGGATGATTCGGAACTGTTCCGCGATATATACAACAGCCTTCTGTTCCCGACGAACGGATCGCGTGCGGACCAGTATTTCATTCTGAAGGATTTCGAGTCCTACCACGAGGCGCAGATGCGGATCAACGAAGCCTACAAGGACCAGGCGAAATGGGCCAGAACGGCGATCCTGCAGATCGCACACTGCGGCAAGTTCTCTTCGGACCGCACCATCCGTCAGTATATCGATACGATATGGCATCTCGATCCTGTCAGAACAGCGGAATAATGCAGCGGACTTATTAAAATTCAACAAAAACGCACCTTATTTTTGGTGAATCGTCTAATGGATATTTTCCGCATAAAAGTGTATATTATACATATCAATTAAGTTTAGATAACTTATGCATGGGAGGAAAAGTATTTATGGCAAGTTTATCTATGAGAAACATTACCAAGGTTTACTCCAATGGCTTCGTAGCTGTTAAGGATTTCAACCTTGAGATCGAAGATAAAGAATTTATCATCTTCGTCGGTCCTTCAGGCTGTGGTAAGTCCACCACCCTTCGTATGATCGCTGGTCTGGAAGAGATCTCTTCCGGTGAATGCTACATCGGCGACAAGCTCGTCAACGACGTTGAGCCGAAGGACAGAGATATCGCAATGGTATTCCAGAACTACGCTCTGTATCCGCATATGTCCGTATACGACAACATGGCATTCGGCTTAAAGCTTCGTAAAGTTCCGAAGGCTGAGATCGACAAGCAGGTACATGAAGCTGCTAAGATCCTTGACATTGAACATCTGTTAGACCGTAAGCCGAAGGCTCTTTCAGGCGGTCAGAGACAGCGTGTAGCTATGGGTCGTGCAATCGTTCGTAATCCTAAGGTATTCCTTATGGATGAGCCTCTTTCAAACCTGGATGCAAAGCTTCGTGTTCAGATGCGTATTGAGATCTCCAAACTGCATCAGCGTCTCGGCACAACCATCATCTACGTTACACATGACCAGACAGAGGCTATGACTCTTGGTACCCGTATCGTAGTTCTGAAGGATGGTATCATCCAGCAGGTTGACAGCCCGAACGTACTGTATTCCAACCCCGGCAACAAGTTCGTTGCAGGATTCATCGGATCTCCGCAGATGAACCTGATCGACTGTGACTGTGTAGCATCAGGCGACGCAGCAGCAGTAGTCCTTCCCGAAGGCACAAAGATCACTCTTCCCGCTGAGAAGAGCAAACTGCTGAAGGACGGCGGTTACATCGGCAAGAAGGTCTGCTTCGGTTTCCGTCCGGAAGACCTTATTGAAGTTGCAGCAGGCACTCCCAACACCATCAACTCTGTTGTTCGTGTATATG
>JAZUFC010000180.1:0-4728 GCA_045640465.1 Lachnospiraceae bacterium
CCCTGAGGTCTTCCCTGACCGTCTCTGTTATAGCCGCCCTGAGATCTTCCCTGACCGTCTCTGTAGACATTCTGAGGTCTTCCCTGACCGTCTCTGTAAACGTTCTGAGGTCTTCCCTGGCCGTCTCTGTAGACATTCTGAGTCTCTTTCTGCTGCTGCGCTTCACGTGCACGCTGTTCTTCGCGTGCCTTTTCCTTTTCGCGCATCATTACATAGACATTTTCCACCTTGCGTTCAGGCTTCTTTTCTTCTTCAGGCTTTTTCTCTTCAGCAACAGTTTCAGCCTGCTTTTCTGCCTGTGTCTCCTGCTTTGCGGGAGCAGCTGTTTCGTTTCCTGCTTCCTGAACAGCAGGTTTTTCGTCGATTACAGTCTCTTTTGCAGCAGCAGCGGACACTTCCTTTTCTGCTGCTCTGACTTCTTCCTGAAGTACAGGCTTCTCTTGTTCGACAGTCTTCTTTACCGGCTCTGCAGGCTTTACGGCTTCTTCTTTTACATATTCGCGGTACTGCTGTGCGGTCGTCGGAACAGACGGCTTGATCACTTTTCTTTCCTGCAGATCCTGCTGCCCCTTCTGCTGAGGCTTTTTCTGTCCGTTACCGCTGTTTGTACGGTTCTGACCGCTGCCGGTCTGCGAACGGTTCTGTCCCTGGCCTGAAGACGCTGCAGGCTTTCTGGCTGCGTCTTTACCTGTTTTGGTTCCGAGCTTCTGGTTCAGCGAACCGGAAGCATTTTCAGGCCGGAAAAGAAACACTGGTTTTTTCTTCTTCGGCGCTTCGGCCTTCTTTTCCCCTTCCTGAGGAGCTGCATTCTGTTTCTCTACGTTATCTGTCATATCGGGTTTCGTTTTCTCCGTCTTTTCTGGTGCAAATTTCTTTCTAACTTTTTCAATATCTTCGTCGCCGATACCGGACACAGTCTTCAGATCTCCTCCGAGAAATCCGATGATATCCCTGCTGTCAATATTGAGCTCCTTTGCCAGTTCATGAATCCGCATCTTTGCCATACATTTCCCTCCGATCTCAATTTGCCTTTTTCAGGACCGCCTGAGCGAGTCCCGAATCCAATATCGCCGCCGCGGAACGTTCCCCCTGTCCCAGCGCATGGCCGAGAGTTGTTTTCGTTCCGTGAAGAATAAAGGGGACCTGATAGTATCCGCATTTATCCTGAAACATTTTTCTGGAATTATCAGATGCATCCTCCGCTATGATCACCAGGCAGGCCGTTCTTTCCTGAAGTGCATTCCGTATCTGAAATTCTCCGGAGACTGTTTTCCCTGCTTTTTTCGCGATTCCAAGCAGACTGATTATCTGATCCGTCAAAATTCCTTTACCCTTCTTTCTATATCCTCATATACTTCCTGCGTGACCGGCATTCTGAATGCGCGGTCCAGCAGTCTGTTTTTCCGTAATTTACTGATGCAGGTCTCTTTTCTGCAGATATAGGCGCCCCTTCCGGGAAGTCTGTTATCGGGATCCAAAGCGATCTTTCCGTGATCGTTTACGATCCTCAGAAGTTCGTTTTTATCCTTCTTTTCTCTGCAGCAGACACATGTTCTTTCCGGTGTATGAAAACTCTTCAAGATCATTCCTCTTCGGGAGAAGCGCTGTCTTCCTCAAAGTCATCCGCTTCGTATTCCTCACCGTCTGCTTCTTCGTAATCCTCGTCGTAGGATTCATCCTCATCATAAGAATCATCCTCGTCATACTCTTCGTCATACTGATCGAAGAGACCTTCGTCACGTGCCTGAGATTCCGACTTGATGTCGATCTTGAAGCCTGTCAGCTTTGCAGCCAGTCTTGCATTCTGTCCCTTCATGCCGATAGCCAGAGAAAGCTGATTGTCGGGAACGACAACGAGTGCCGCCTTTTCATCCTCATCAACCGCCACGGCAACGACCTTTGCAGGGCTCAATGCGTTTTCTACGAGAACCGCGGGATTCTCATCCCAGTGAACGATGTCGATCTTTTCACCGTGAAGTTCATCCACGATCGGATTGATACGGCTTCCGTTCACGCCGATGCATGCGCCGATCGGATCGACAGCTTCGTCATTGGACCATACAGCCATCTTTGTTCTGGAACCTGCCTCACGGCTGATGCCTCTGATCTCAACGATGCCTTCCTTGATCTCAGCGACTTCCATTTCGAAGAGCTTTCTGACCATAGCCGCCTTGGTTCTGGAGATCTGTACGCGCGGACCCTTTCCGCCTGAGCCGTCACGCATGCCGACCACATAAACATGGATGCGCTGTGTGGGCTGGAAGGTCTCGCCGGGGATAATGTCATCCTGTGTCAGGATCGCATCAGCCTTGCCGAGATTGACGGAAACGATGCCGTTCGATACACGCTGGACGATACCGGTCATGATCTCATGCGCACGGCTGTTGAAATACTCGGAAACCGTCTGACGTTCTTCTTCACGGATCTTCTGCAGAATGATGGATTTTGCATTCTGAGCCGCAATACGTCCGAATTCCTTGGAATTGACCGAAACATGAACTTCGCTTCCGATAACGGCGCCGGGTTCGATCTCCTTCGCCTTTTCAAGGAGGATCTCATGAACGGAATCACTGACTTCCTCCACAGCGGTCTTGGTCTGGTAGATCACAAAATCGCAGGTCTCACGGTCAATATTCACCGTTACATTATCGGCTGAACCGAAATTGTTTTCGCAGGCCTTTTTCAAAGACGCGTCGATCGCATCAAAAAGCGCATCTTTGCTGATCCCTTTTTCCTTTTCAAGAAGATCAAGTGCCTCCATCAGTTCCTTATTCATTTTTCGTTTTCCTCCTTTATCAGTCCCAATTCACGTATTCGCGGATGGATGACAGATTCTTTCTTTCAATGGTGTATTCACCTGTTTCGTTTTTCAGTACCAGACTTGTTTTGTCAAAGGAGACCAGTGTACCCTGAAGTTCTTTCAGTCCGTCCTGTGCCTTGTAAAGCTTCAGTTCGATCTCACGTCCGGTGTTCCTTTCGAAGTCTCTTTCCTTCTTCAGTGCTCTTCCGAGACCCGGACTCGAAACTTCAAGTGTGTAGGCTTCCTCAATAAAATCATTCTCATCCAGAAGATCGGAAAGCTTTCTTGAAACGGCCTCGCAGTCATCGATCGTGATCCCGCCGGGCTTGTCCATATATAAGCGCAGATAATAGTTTCCGGCTTCTTTTACAAATTCCAGATCGACTTCTTCAAATCCGTATCCGTTCAGGATCGGAAGCACCAGCTCTTCGGTCTTTTTTTCATAAAAATCGTGTTTTGCCATAAAGATGACTCCTACTCGCAAAACAGGAGTGAGCTGCAAGCCCACTCCTGTACTAAACAATAATTACCTTAAAGAGGATAACACTCTCTTACGGAAAAGTCAACCCTTATAACCGATTTTCTCTGCAAGAGATTTCTCGATCACGACTGTCGCATCTCTGTGCATGCGCATGAAAGTGCACGGGCAGTGCGGATCGATGCGGTCTTCGACAAGAAGCTTTGCCGCAGCCGCTTCCTTGGAGCCGCTGATGATCATCAGAAGTCTCTTTGCACGCATGATATTGCCCATACCCATGGTCAGTGCATGCGTGGGAACATCTTCCTTGGATGCGAAGAAACGCTTGTTGGCTTCGATGGTGGAATCCTCCAGAGTCTCTTCATGTGCACCGTCATATAAGGTATCGCCGGGCTCGTTGAAGCCTAAATGACCGTCCGGGCCGACGCCGAGGACCTGAATGTCGATATCGGTTCTGTCAAGGACCGCGTTGAACTCCTTCAGATTCTCTTCGACATCACCGGTTCCTTTTGCGACATAGGTGTTGTTCTTGTCGATATTGATGTGGTCGAACAGATTGGTGTCCATGAAATAACGGTAGGACTGGTCATGTGTGCCGGGAAGGCCGACGTATTCGTCCAGGTTGACGGAATGAACCTTTGAAAAATCCAGGCCTTCTTCATGACATCTTCTGGAAAGCTCCTGATACATGCCGACAGGACTTGAGCCTGTTGCAAGACCCAGTGTGCACTCCGGATTCTCGCGGACGATCTTCTCGATCAGGTCAGCTGCCTTCTTTGCGCCGTCTTCATAATTCTCTGCTACGATAACCTTCATATTTTCACCTGATGCAGACGCATCTTATCCTTTCTTTTTACTTCTTCAGTACGATATCTCCGGCATCCTTGTAGATGCTGTCTGCCGGCACGACGCCGCGGACGCAGGAAGTCGGATAGATATTGGAGTTTCTGCCGATCACGGTACCGGGATTCAGTACGGAATTGCAGCCGACTTCAACGAAGTCGCCGAGCATTGCACCCATCTTCTTCAGGCCGGTCTCGATCTGCTCTGTTCCGTTATGAACGACTACAAGCTTCTTATCACTCTTGACATTGGAGGTGATAGAGCCCGCACCCATGTGAGATTTGTAGCCGAGGATCGAATCACCCACATAATTGTAATGCGGAACCTGTACATTATTGAACAGGATCACGTTTTTGAGTTCGGTGGAGTTTCCGACCACACAGTTTTCACCGACCAGTGCGCTGCCGCGGATAAAGGAACAGTGACGCACTTCGGTCTTGTGGCCGATGATGCAGGGACCGCCGATATACGCGGAGGGAAATACCGTTGCATCCTTTGCGATCCAGACATCTTCCGAAGGATGATCGAATTCATCTGCCGGAAGATTCTCACCGATCTTCACGATCAGTTCCTTGATGCCTGCAAGTGCTAAGTCGGAGGCCAAGCG
>JAZUFC010000181.1:0-6728 GCA_045640465.1 Lachnospiraceae bacterium
GTCTACAACGCCCAGTGGAAAGAGACCGGTGAGTGGCAGCAGAGTTATTATGCGTACCCCGACAAGGGTTACCGTTTTGACGGCTGGTATGAAAACGGAGAAAAAGTGTCCGATGAAGAAGCGTGGATCGATGAATACGGCACAAGCCGTGTCCTGAAAGCACTTTTTAAAGGAGAATGCGAAAACTGATGAAAAAAACTGAAACTGAATCAGAGATCATCGGACACTTTTCCGCTGCAACGGCGACGGTGATCCTTCTTTGCGCATAGTCAGCTTCGGAGCCGTTCAAAAGACAGTCTGATTTCAAATTCAAAAAAGGGGTTGGTTTTTTCTGCGCAGAGTGATAGAATGTACTTCGCGTCTGAAAACCGGATACCGGAATTCAGGCGTGATATACATCATAATATAAGATTGGAGATAAAAAACGATGAAGAAAATGTTTGTGTTTATCCTTGCTGCGGTACTGACCTTCGGTTTAACTGCCTGTACGGTTATGGTACCCGAAGAGACGAAAGCCTCCGATAGTGAAACTTCTGCAGAAGCTGCTGTTTCATCCGAAGAACCTGAAACCGAGGCATCCACAGAAGAAGCATCTGCTCCGGAAGAAAACGCGGAAACAGACTCCGCTTCGGAAGGTTATGATCTTGAAGCTGTTTTTCAGGGAATTCTGGACAAGCAGGAAAACCCCGATGAGCTGATCTTCTTCCCGACTGAAAATCCCGACAAGATCGCAGGTCTGTATGTCGGCCTTTCCGACATTGAACTTTCACAGATGAAGTTTTACGCACCGCCTATCACCGGTTACGGCTGCGAGGTCATGCTTGTCGAAGTCAAGAATCCAGATGATGTCAAAGCGGTTCAGGACGTCTTTCAGGCAAGGATCGATTCTGCCATCAACGGCGGCGCGTGCGATGCATCAGCCGGTGCCGTATGGGAAGCCAATGCGCAGATTCAGACCTCCGGCAATTACGTTGCCATGGTCGTACTTCCCGACGGCTTTACCGTTCCGGAGAATGTATTCGAATGATCATGATCAGAAAGCAGTATGCCTGATACACCGGACATAGTCTGTATCCGGCCGGATGAGGGGACGGTACTTGTCTATTGATAGACGATGACCGTTCCCTTTCGCTGTATTCAGAGAAGGAAGAAGAATGGTCTTTTCAACACCTGTTTTTATGTTCTGTTTTCTGCCGCTGACGCTTGCGGTGTATTACTTATGCCCGGTCAGATGGCGGAATCTTTCGTTAATGCTTGCGTCGCTCCTTTTTTACTTTTGGGGTGAGCGGCTTTATGCCGTCATCATGATCGTGTCCACACTGGTGGATTATACACACGGACGGATCGTAGCGCACTGCAAAGAAGCGGGAAATGACCGGGGCGCCCGTATGGCAGTCGCATCATCCGTGATCCTGAATCTGGGCATCCTGTTCTTCTTTAAATACTGGGATTTTCTGGCAGCGTCACTGAACGGCATCGGTCTTAAGTTCATCCCGGTACTGGGGATCCACCTGCCGATCGGTATTTCGTTTTTCACTTTTCAGACAATGAGCTATACGATCGATGTCTACCGGGGTGATGCCGAACCACAGAAGTCACTTTTGAATTTCGGAACCTTTGTGACTCTGTTTCCGCAGCTTGTCGCAGGTCCGATCATCCGCTACAAGGATCTGGGAGATCAGATCAACGAACGTCATGAGACTTTCGACCGCTTTGAAAAAGGAATTACGATCTTTGTGATCGGCCTCTCAAAGAAACTGCTTCTGGCAAATAACCTGGGTCAGCTCTGGGACATCGCAAAAGGCAGTATCGGCAGTCTTTCCGTGGCCGGTGCATGGCTGGGCGTTCTGGCTTACAGTTTTCAGATCTATTTCGACTTTTCGGGCTATTCCGATATGGCAGCCGGACTCGGCAGGATGTTCGGTTTTGAGTTTCCGGTCAATTTCAATTATCCCTACATATCGGAAAGCATTACCGCATTCTGGAGACGCTGGCATATCAGCCTGTCCACCTGGTTCAGAGAATATCTCTATATCCCGCTCGGCGGCAACCGGAAGGGCAGCGGACGGTGGTATTTTAATATTTTCACGGTCTGGGCCGCAACCGGTCTCTGGCACGGCGCCAGCTGGAATTATCTTTTTTGGGGATTATATTTCTGTATCATTCTGATCATAGAGAAGGCTTTCCTTCTGAAAGCGTTGGAGAAAGCGCCGAAATTTGTGCGGCATGTTTCTACGCTGTTTCTGATCATGATCGGCTGGACCATCTTCGGGCTGGAGGATCTCTCTATGCTGGTGGCCTACCTTCGGACAATGTTCGGATTGTCCCATAAAGCATTCTCAAATGCAGCTTTTCTCTACTATGCGGGACAGTATCTCCCGATTCTTCTTATCGCGGCGATCGGCTCCACACCCGCTCCGGCAAAATGCTTCGGCAGACTGAAAGAACGAAACGCAGCCATTCTGAAAACGGTGCTCATTGCACTGGGCCTGATCGTCTGCACCGCATATATGGTTGCGGGTACGTATAATCCCTTCCTGTATTTCAGATTTTAGGAGCGCCTATGAAGAAGAAAATAATTGTAATTCTGTTTGTGTTTTTCCTCTTCGCAGCGGCGGCAGCCGGGATCCTTCTTCCGAAGAAAAGCTTCTCGGATATCGAAAACCGCATGCTGAAGAAACTGCCTGAGATCAGTACGCGGCGGATACTGAACGGAAGCTTTATGTCGGACTTCGATGATTATGTATCGGATCACATGCCGCTGCGTGACCGTCTGGTCCAGCTGAAGGCATTACTGGAGCGCTTCAGCGGAAAAAAGGAAAACGAAGGCATTGCCTTTGCCGCGGATGACACGCTGATCCAGCTGTATCAGGTGAAGAATCCCGTTGTTCCGGAGAACAACATCAAATATGTGAATCAGTATTCCGAAGCGCTCGACATTCCCGTCTGTCTGGGGCTGATCCCGACAGCGGCAGATATCTGGCAGGAAAAGCTGGCGCCCGGAACACCTGTAACTGATGAGAGCACGCTGATACGAAAGCTGTACGAAGAAGCAGTACTGCCCTGCATCGATTTTGAGGCGGCACTCACCGCGCATAAGGATGAGCCGGTCTTCTACCGGACAGATCAGCACTGGACAACACTCGGTGCCTATTACGGCGCAAATGCACTGCTGGAAACGCTGGGAATGAACCCGATCAAAGAGGAGGAGCTTAAAAAGACGGTCGTGTCGGATGCTTTTTCGGGAACGCTGTGGTCGATCGCCGGCGCCTGCTGGATGCAGCCGGATGTCATGGAGACCTTTGTGCCCGAGGACGGCGTGGAGGTTTCGGTATGGAACAGCATGCAGCCGGAAGAGGGACGTATGTATGAGCGGGACTTTCTTGAAAAGAAGGATAAATATTCCTTCTTTTTCGGCGGAAATGCTCCGATCATTGTGATGAAGACCGGACATGCGGGACCGAAGCTTCTTTTAGTGCGTGATTCCTATTCCAGTGAACTCGCGCCGCTTCTTTCCCTGCGTTTTTCTGAAATTCATCTGGTGGATCTTCGCTATACCCGCCTTTCGATGCAGGACTATGCCAAACAGTACGATATCGATATCGCTGCGGTGGTGTACGGCATCAAGACATTTTCAGAAGACAGTAATGTTGTTTTCCTGAATTAAAATACCATACATACCGGTATGCTTCCCCTGTATGCCAAACGGCTGCGGAATGTGATTCCGCAGCCCTCTTCTTTATCTCAGATCTTATATTATTTCGCTGCCTGTTTCTTTTCCTTCGCCATAATGAGGAATGTGATCAGGATCGAAACAGCCACATAGATGATGGTCGTAAGCCAGCCTATGCTGTAATTACCTCCGGCGGCGGTGACCACAGCGCCCATGAGAGTAGGCCCGAGAAAATGTCCGATATCCAGTCCGAAGTAGAGCGTACCGGAAGCCACACCGCGCTTGGACGCATCCACCTGAAGAAGGACCAGCCCCTGCAGAAGGCCGAGGGCGGTTCCGTAGCCCATGCCGTTTATGATACCCGCAAAGATCAGCGTTCCCGTACGATCGGCGAAAGACAGTACAAGCAGCGCAAGACAGATAAAAACAAGCGTGGGGACCAGCAGAACGATCGGTTTGATCTTCTTTAAGATCAGGCTGACAAGCGGTCTCGTACAGACGGAAACGATTGCGGAAAAAGTGAAGAACAGGCTGGCATTTTCAATGCCCTGACTTTCCGCACTGACCAGAAGCAGACTCTGGATCGCACCGTCCGCCATACCGGACAGCATGCCGATCAACGAGAGCGGAATGGAAGCGACGGAGATCAGACTGCCGACAGAAAACTGATATCCTTTTCTTTCCTGTGTTTCATTTTCGGTTTTACCGGTCAGAAAAGCCAGTATACCCGTTCCCACTAAAAACAGTGCCGCAAAAAACAGATACATGCCTCTGTATCCGATACGGTCACGCAAAAAGACACCCAACGTCGGCGCGGCAGCGGCCGTAATGGTTGCAACCAGTCCGTAGTAGGTGGAGGCCACTACCAGCTTTTCCTCCTCTACGGAGTCAGCGATCATACTGACGCTGACCGTTGTGAAAGCACAGAATGTAAAGCCGTTCAGGACACGCATGATCAGAAGCATCGTTCCGTTTTCCGTAAACGCATAACCGACAAAGATCAGCACAAAAAGCAGAAGAACGATCAGATTGGTCTTTTTCCGGTTGAAACGGTCTGCGATCCAACCGGAAACAGGCCGGAAGAACATCGCCGCAAGAGACATCAGACCCGGGATCAGGTTCAGCACCGCTCCGGTGATACCCAGGCTTTTCGCAAAGGGAGCCGCGAGAGAGGTGTTCAGGATGTGACCTGTGTTTTCAAGAAAATAACTGGCCAGAACGATCACGTAGGACAGTGTGATCCATGTCGTTTTCTTTTTTGTGTTCATAGATTCCTCCGGTTTTTCGTAAGATTTATCTCCACGAGAATGCGGAATGCAGGCGCCGGGTGGGAGTGCGAAGCACGGAACCTGGCGTGACATACCTTTTGACATTCTAATCATAACATAATATGTTTAGGCATGCGACATCGAAAAACTGTTCCGCTGATATGTTTTCAAGCACACAGCTATGAACCGGCAGCGTTGACAAACTGCCGCAAATATGATACGGATATATTATATTTTCAATACAGGAGGCGACTGTCTATGATGAAAAAGCTGATTGTATCCATCTGTATACTGCTTCTCTGCTTTACCTGTACCGGATGCATGGATACTGCCGGGCTGAAGAATGCCTTTGATGAGGCTGCAGCTTATCTGGAAACAGCGGACTGTGAAGCTGTCATGCAGGACGCAGCTGACCTGTACGGCAGTTATTTCGGAATTGAAGAGGAAGTGAAGGAGAGCGTCCCGGATGAGAGCGTCCCGGTAGAGACCATTCCGGAAGAAGCATCTGTTCCGGAACCGGAACCTTTGAAAATGACAGCGGACGAACTGCCCCGTTTCGACGGTTCCACTTCGACCGCACCGCTTGCACAGGCGCTGATCGCAGAGCTTCTTGACATCACTTCCGAAGAAGCGGAAGACTATGTGCATTTCAACAAAACAACGACCGCCTATATGAATCTTTTAGACGGCAAGGCTGATATCCTGATCATCGGCGAAGCAAACGAAGACGTCATGAACCATAAGGCGGAGCTTGGTTTCGAATGGGAAAGAGAGCCCTTCGCAACAGATGCCTTCGTCTTTGTCGTAAACGAAAACAATCCGGTGGATTCCATTACGATCGATGAGGCACGGAAGATCTATACCGGTGAGATCACGAACTGGAAGGAGCTCGGCGGCGATGACGTGGAGATCGAAGCCTTTCAGCGAAATCAGGGTGCCGGTTCTCAGACTCTCATGGACAAATGGATCATGCAGGGAGAGCCGATGACGGACGCGCCGACGGAGTATGTGATCGCTTCCATGAACGGACTTATGGAAGCCGTAAAAAAATATGACAACAGCAATGCCGCGATCGGCTACAGCGTCTATTATTACGCAGAGGAAATGCGAATGGCAGAAGGCCTGAAGATGCTGAAGCTGGAAGGCGTCGAGCCGAATGACGAGACGATCCGGAGCGAAGAATATCCCGTTGTCAACCCGAAATATGTAGTGATCTCCAAAGAAGAAGCTGCAGATTCCCCCGCAAGAAAGATCTATGATTATCTTCTTTCCGATCAGGGCCAGCGTCTGATCAAACAGGAAGGCTATGTCTCCGTGAAGGATGTGGTCGCGGACGAACGCGATGTTTTTGTACCGGAACGGTATTACGCGGAATACACGGATCACCTGATCGCGGCACCTGATTACGGCGTACTGATCCCCTATGCAGGCAGAAGAGCTACTGTTTTCTGGCCGGCCGCAGACGGCTGTATTTACGGCCTCATGACGCGCGAAGGAAAGATCGTGACGGATCCCGTCTATGCTTCCGTAACGTGCGCAGGCAAGTACCTTCTTCTGACGCTTTCGGAAGCGGATGAGGACGGAAACAAGCAGATCGTTCTTGCAGCCTCTGACGGAAGCTGGGTCTCAGATGAGATCTATACGGAAGCCATTTCCTTCGGAGACGGACGTTCCGTCCTGACAGACAGAGACAATAACATTCTGATTCTGGATGCGGACGCTCAGATCACTGCATCTGCAGCCGCGGATGCACTCGGTCTTACGGAAGATGAAGGGCTCTGGTTCCG
>JAZUFC010000182.1:0-2526 GCA_045640465.1 Lachnospiraceae bacterium
TGATGAGCCATGTGGCAAGGCTTTCCGAAGTTCCCGAAAACCGTGTTGTCATGCACTGCCATCCTGCGAATCTGCTGGCCATGACTTATGTCCATACACTGGATGAAAAGGAATTCACACGCACCCTGTGGCGGATGTGCACGGAATGCATCGTGGTCTTTCCCGACGGCGTCAACGTGCTTCCGTGGATGCTCTGCGGAACTAATGAGATCGGGATCGCGACTGCGGAAAAGATGAAAACAGCACGTCTTGTTGTCTGGAGCCAGCACGGCATCTACGGCGCCGGAAAAGATCTGGACGAGACCTTCGGCCTGATCGAAACAGCTGAAAAAGCTGCGGAGATCTATATGAAGACCGCACATCTTCCGAGGATCAACACGATCACGGACGAAGAGCTGCATCTTCTGGAAAAGCGTTTCCATGTGCAGGCGAGAGAAGGATATCTGAAGTAAAGAAAGCTGCAGGAATATATTGGCAGGGACCTCCGTCGGATACAAAAATGTCCGGCGGAGGTTCTTTTATTCATTCCATGGATTTCGGAATTACATCTTTTTCAGGAGGAATGAATAAGAGTATCATTCTGTGATAATCAATTGCGGTTTAGCAGTTCACATGGTATAATAGTAGAATATTCTACTAATTCCCGGTATTTTCCGGACGAAGCATCGTGCGAAAACTGCTCGCCGCAGAAAAGCCGGCGGATAACGGAGGAAACAGATGGGTATGTATGAAACAAACATGAACATGATAGAACGAAGGATCAATGCGGGACTTTCCATGCTGCGTCAGAATTACAGAGTGACCGAAATTGATACCGGTGCATTAGAAAGTTTTGTGGTGGCGGGGCGGTTTCACGCCGTCAGGCAGTATGAGATCGAAGGCGTCGGAAATCTGCTCGTGATGACAAATCCAAAAGAAGGCGCCATGCAGATGGACACCTTTACCATTACACCGTATTATAAAAATCTTCCGCTTTTCACTACGGACTATATGTATTTTGAAGACAGACGGATGTTTCTCAATGAGATCTACGATCTTGTTGAGGAAAAGAATGAACTTTACCGGGAGTATATCGGCAGATTTGCGGAAAACTGCGCGTCGGTAGCCGATCTTGAAGCCATGCCGATGAAAGAATGCTGGTACGACAGTATCCGTCCCGTAGTCGCAGCCAGGATCGCACCTCCGGAGGAGGATGACCGTATACTGGATCTGTTTCTTAAAAATCTTTCGACCTTCATTGAAATGGAGCAGAAAATGCCGCTGCTTTCATCTGAGAAACGTTCGGGAAAATGGCTGAAAAACTACGAGTATGCAAAGGCGCTTGTGGAGGACGGCGGCGTATCGACCGATCTGTTTGTGCAGTCTCTCGGTGCGGAAGAGACAAAACGCTTCTTCTATTCCGTATTTTTTGCCCCCTATCGTTACCGCCCCGATACCAATGACAGGCTGGAATCGTTTCTTGATCTGAAGGATGAAAACGGGCAGACGAACCGCAAAATGATCGCCGAAAATCAAAAAGTGATCCGCCGCGTCGCGGAAACGGACAGATCAAAAAGCTTTGAAGAATCGGACACCGCGGAAACATTCGACGGGATCGTTTCGGAAAACGGGAAGACCGTGGGCTTCGGCATCCATATTTTCAACGAGGATGTCTACCCGCTGCAAAGCTTTGAGATCTATCTGAGAAACTGCGGCCTGCACGGATGCCTTGATCTGGACGGTCGGAAGGATATGGTCTTCCTTGACGTGTATCACAACCGGATCTCCTCCGTAAGATGCGGGATGCTTCCTGCAATGCGTATTTTCGGTGTGCAGGATAATCTGATCGAGGACCTTGATGTGACGGGCCTGCCGGCCTGCCAGGGGATCGATGCGGGAATGAATCGCCTGAAGGAACTCGACGTTTCCAAAAATCCGGAGCTTGTGGAGTTGTATATCAATGACAACTCTTTTACGGAGATCGATCTTTCACACAATCCGAAGCTTAAATATTTCTATTGCCATAATAATCATATTGCCGGACTGGACACCCGCACCAATCCGCTCCTAAGGCATCTGAACGCCACCGGAAACCCGATGAAAGCGATCCGCTCACTCGCACCTCAGAGAGAAAGCGCTTTGCCGCTGGAGCTGTACGCCGGAGACGGCGGATGCGTAGGGCTCAAGTTCAATCCGGTCTATAACGCACAATGGAAAGAGACCGGCGAATGGCAGCAGAGCTATTACGCCTATCCAGACGCGGGCTTCCGCTTCGACGGGTGGTACGAAAACGGAACGAAGGTATCCGAAGAAGAAACATGGATCGATGAATACGGCGCAAGCCGAATACTGCAGGCCAGATTCAAAGACCGTGAATAACTTGTCTTCCGCAAACATCAGTTATATAAATAACCGTTCAGCCTGATCGCTGAACGGTTGATTTTTTATCATCTTATTCTGAAACAGTCATTCCTACACGAAATGCTTCAGCTTTTTTCTCACCTATGCCGTAGTATGAATGTTTGTCTATGTCGAAAATCAACGGCT
>JAZUFC010000183.1:0-2226 GCA_045640465.1 Lachnospiraceae bacterium
CTACGATCCGACTTGGTATGACCGGCATGCCAAAAACCTGCTGAAGGACAAAAATGTGCTTGCGAGTATTCTGATCGGATGCATTCCGGAGTTTGATGACAGAGGAAATGCACGAGGAGGCGAATATTATGTGCAATATCAGCGAAGCACTCTCGTATGACAAGACAGAAAAAATAGAGGAACTGCAGGAAGTTGTACGTGAGCAGGAAAGCCGGATAACCGAGCAGACGAGTCAAATCGCCAAAATGGAAGAAGAGATAGCCGAACTCAGACAGCAACTGGAGATTGCCCGGAAAAACTGACATGAATGGAAGAAGCCGCAGTATGCGGCTTCTTCGTCATTCACTCCAACTGTTCCTGATTCAGCTGCTTTTCAAGCTTCTTTATAACAGCAAAAAACATCGGAATGAGCAGGATATCGGCGGCGATCCAGGCAAGCGGATTGGCGTAGACCGCACCGTTGTAGCCGAAGCGGCGGACCAGTACGAGAGCTGCAAAGCCTCTGGCAAGAAGTTCCATCAGACCGGCAAACATGGCAGCCTGCGAAAAGCCGAGACCCTGAATGGAGTTCCGGAAAATGTAGATCAGCGCCAGCAGGAAGAGGAAGATCAGCACAGTGTTGAGATAAAGGAGTGTCTGCTCTGTCAGGACAGGATCCGCGTCTCCGATGAAAAGACGGACAAGAAATCTGCCTGTCAGCTTCTGAAGTACAAAGGCAAAAGCACAGTAACCGGCAAACAGAAGCGTGATATCGCGCACGCCCTTTTTGATCCTGTCTATCTTTCTTGCACCGATGTTCTGTCCGCAGTAGGTGGACATGGTGGCAGAGAGCGCATCCGCAGGCGTTGCATAGATGAACTGGACCTTGCTGCCCGCGCCGATCGCCGCGACTGCGGTGGAACCTAAAGAATTCACGGCACTCTGCATCATAATGCTGCCGATCGCAGTAATAGAGAACTGCAGGCCCATCGGAAGACCGAGACGGAAAAGCTTTGCAATGACCGGAAGAGAAAGGGCACGTTCTTCGCGCCGGATCCGGAGCACGTCGAATTTCTTCTTAATGACAAAGATGCAGAGGATACCGCTTACAAGCTGTGAGAAAACGGTAGCCACTGCCGCACCGGCGATCCCCATGTGACAGGGAACGACCAGAACGAAGTCCAGTATGATATTGAGCACACTTGATACCAGAAGCATCAAAACCGGTGTTTTTCCGTCGCCGACGGAACGCATGGCATAAGAAAGCAGGTTATACAGGACAGAGGCGGGAATACCGATAAAAATGATCCTGATATAAGTTACCGAATAATTGAAGATGTCCGCCGGCGTATCGGTGAGCCTGAGGATCGCGGGTGCAAGAATACTGGTGACTGCGGCGATCACGGCTGACGTACCGAGTGTCAGATAGAAGGAATTGGCAAAGCAGGAACGCAGGCGGGGATAATTCTCCGCACCGAACTCCTGTGCCATCGGGATCGCGCAGCCTGCGCAGAGCCCCCAGGTGAAGCCCATGATCAGGAAGGTCAGAGAGCCGGTGGCGGGGACGCCAGCCAAGGCCTGCACGCCGATGAAGCGTGAGACGATCACGCTGTCTGCCATGGAATAGAGCTGCTGGAGAAGGTTGCCTAAAAGTGTCGGAATCAGAAATGCCAGGATCCGTCTGAGCGGATTTCCGGTGGTCATATCAACTGCCATAATAGATACTCCTCATAAGAAAGATCGGGCAGAGAGGAGCGGAGAAACGGAACAGTCTGCCAAGAACCTGATCATTATAGCATGATGCGAAGGGCTTTACAAGAAAGAAAGTGAATTTGGCAGAATGTAGAAAATGGCTTGTTTCCTTGCTTTCCGGAAGGTCGGAAAAACGATTTTCAAAACTTTGAAAGAAAAAATAAAAAACGCTTGACAGTAGGGGGCACTTGTGATAAGATTCTTCCTTGTCAGGACAATTTGGGCGGATTCCCGAGTGGCCAAAGGGAGCAGACTGTAAATCTGTTGGCACTGCCTTCGGTGGTTCGAATCCACCTCCGCCCACTTCCTGTGTAAAGAACCGGAGTCCTCGCACCAAGGTTTTCTACCGGGAGATCTGACGTGCCGGTGTGGCGGAACTGGCAGACGCACAGGACTTAAAATCCTGCGAGGCTCAAACCCTCGTACCGGTTCGATCCCGGTCACCGGCATAGCTGTTTGCAGGCAGCCATTGCAATAAGCCCAGGTACTTCAGTT
>JAZUFC010000184.1:0-9023 GCA_045640465.1 Lachnospiraceae bacterium
CAGCTTTCACTGTGATGATGCGGCTCCTTCTCTTCCTGTGTGCAGACAAGAATCTTATTCAGTTCATAACATTCATCGCCGTGTACATGTCCTTCCTCTTCGCATGCACATGTAAGTTCAGAAACATACTGATAGCACTCATCGCCGTGCGCATGTCCTTCAGTTTCTTCCAGAGCGCAGGCGATCCGGTTTTCCGTTTCATAACATGCATCTGTATGAATATGGCCGTCAGTCTCCTCCAGTTCACATTGAAGGAATTTTCTGTTTTCATAGCACGCTTCGGTATGGATATGTCCGTCAGTTTCTTCCTGACCGCAGCTTAAAGTATTCTGTGTTTCATAACAAAGTTCTGAATGCTGATGCCCGTCCGTTTCTTCCAGGCCGCAGATCAGGCTATCCTTTTCTTCATAGCAGGACTGTGAATGAATATGTCCTTCTTCACTCAGATTGCAGATCAGAATCTTTGTTTCACGATAGCAGTCTTCCGTATGTTCTGTGTGTTCTTCCAGTCCGCAGAATGTTTTTCCCTGCTGCGTGGCTGCCGGATTTGTCAGGAGATATGAAGTTCCGATCACAACAAAAACACAAAGAGAGACGACCACTGTCAGCCATCTCCTCTTTCTTTTGTGTTCTTTTGTATACCGATCTATTCTTCTCTGCAGATCTTCGTTCATATATAACCTCTCTATTGAGTTATTGTCTTTGAATGATCCCTATTTGATTGAATGGCTATATTCCGGAAAGTGCACGTCCGACAATATGTTCCTTCGAAACGCATCCGACGCATAATGCCACATTATAAAACCTTAATTTATATTATTATACTATATATATTTTAAAAAGCAAGCACTAACTATATATATCACTAAATTCAGGCACGCGCACTGCAATCAGCAATCAGGCAGGAAGAGGCCGGCCCGTTGGCCGCTGTATCCCTTGTACAGAAAAAACGACACATCCGCAATTACGATTGTGCCGTTAGATTTAAATTGATCGATATTACCGACGACGACGGGTCTCAATGTATTCTCTTACATCTGATGTCTGACGATCTTATATTCATCGTTGTCTAAATAATACGGACAGCCCTTGAACTTGGAATCCACCAGTTTCCCGTAATCGTCTTCATCCATATCCACGGAGCAGAAATAATCGTCCTCATCCTCGTCATATTCAAGATATGCACAGGTATCACAGCTTGCTGCCATGCTTCTCTCCTTCTTTCTGTCTGTTTTCCTTTTCAGCTGTCAGTGCGATCACCGCAAACAGTACCGTTACCACCCCGAAGAATACACCTGCGCTGTCCACAAGCACGTCAAAAAATGCCATGGTCCGGCCCGGTACAAATGACTGATGCCATTCATCGGTAAGCGCATACAGAACTCCCGCCGGAAATGCTGCGGCAAATCTCTGAAGGCTTCGAAGGCTGAAAGTCTGCATGATCCCGGCAAGCAGTCCGCCGAGAATCAGATATTCGGTAAAATGGGCGATCTTCCGGATCAGATAGTTCAGATTTGAAAAGAGCTCCCGGAATGTCTCCTCCGGAAGCTCTTCCCAGTTTTTGAAAAAGATCTTCTGAACCGCTGTCGTCACCCGACTGCTTTCATGTCTTGACACTTCACCGTTTCCCGAGGAAAACAGGAAGATGAAAGCCATCCACAGGACCGTAAAAGCGATCAGGATCGTACGTTTCATGCCTGTATCTCTCCGATCTCCAGAAGATAACGGCAAAGAGCATCCTGCCAGACCGGAAGCCTTTCAAAACCTGCTTCCGTGAGTTTTTCCTTGGAGAGACGGGAATTAACGGGGCGGGCCGCTTTCGAAATGCCGTATTCCTTCGTGGTCACCGGATTGACGCGTGTTTGAAGTCCTGCCTGACGGTAGATCTCGCAGGTGAAATCATACCAGGAAATAAAACCGCCTTCATTGGTCGCATGATAGAAGCCGTAACGGTCCGTAACGATCATATCCGCAAGAAGTTTTGAAAGATCCAGCGTATAGGTCGGTGTTCCGATCTGGTCGTTTACGACACGCACTTCGTCATGCGTCTTTCCGACGTTCAGCATGGTCTTGATGAAATTCTTTCCGTTCAGGCCGAATACCCATGCGATACGCACGATAAAAAAGCGGGAAAGATTCTCCGTTACCGCCTTTTCTCCGAGAAGCTTTGTCTCCCCGTAGTAATTCAGCGGTGCATAGCAGGTATCATCCGGCTCCCAGGGCTTCTCCCCCTGTCCGTCGAATACATAATCCGTGGAAAGATAGAGCATGGAGGCATCCGATCTTCTGCAGGCTTCTGCAAGATTCTTCGTGCCGAGCACATTGACCGCATAGACCTTTTCACGGTTTTCCGGATCCTCGGCAGCATCCACAGCTGTCCAGGCCGCACAGTGGATCAGTGCATCCGGCCGCACATCGGAAAAGACCTTTTCCACCTGAACGGCATCCGTGATATCCATCTGCACGTAGCATAATGTATCCGCAGCCGATCCGTCATGCACGCCGCTGTATTCCGGCTGGATATCGGATCCGACCGTTTCGATCCCGCGTCTGTTCAGTTCATTCACCACATCGTGGCCCAGCTGTCCGCCGACACCGGTTACAAGAACCTTCATTTCAGTTTGTCTCCGTACATCTTTGCAAAATAATTCTGATATTCTCCGGAAAGAATATTCTGCCACCATTCCTTGTTGTCAAGATACCACTGGATCGTCTGCGGGATACCTGTATCAAAGGTGTATACAGGCTTCCAGCCAAGCTCTGTTTCGAGCTTCTTCGGATCGATCGCATATCTTCTGTCGTGACCCTTTCTGTCTTCTACATGCTCGATCAGGGATACCGGCTTGTCAAGTGCTTTCAGGGTCGTTTCAACGACCTGCATATTGGTGCGGTCATTGTGCCCGCCGACATTATAGACTTCACCGACTCTGCCCTTTCTGACGATCAGGTCGATCGCGGTGCAGTGATCGTAAACATGGAGCCAGTCACGCACATTCAGGCCTTCTCCGTAAACGGGAAGCTTCTGATCGTCCAAAGCTCTTGAGATCATTAAGGGGATCAGCTTCTCCGGGAACTGATACGGGCCGTAGTTGTTGGAACAGCGGCTGATCGTAACAGGAAGACCGAAGGTCCGGTGATATGCCATAACGAACAGGTCTGCGGATGCCTTTGAAGAAGAATACGGGCTGCTCGTGTGAAGCGGGGTATCCTCCGTGAAGAACAGGTCCGGACGGTCCAGCGGGAGATCGCCGTACACTTCGTCCGTGGAGACCTGATGATAACGCTTGATGCCGTAACGGTTGCAGGCGTCCAGAAGCGTTGTGGTTCCGAGAACGTTGGTCTGTACAAAGATCTCCGGATTCGTGATGGAGCGGTCCACATGGGATTCCGCCGCAAAGTTGATGACCACATCGAACTTTTCCTTTTCGAACAGATCATAGATGAATTCGCGGTCAGCGATATCGCCTCTGTAAAATCTGTAATTCGGCTTGTTTTCAACAGGCTTCAGAGTCTCCAGATTGCCTGCGTATGTCAGAAGGTCAAGATTGACGATCTCATCATCAGGATAGGTATTGACCATGTAATGCACAAAGTTGCCGCCGATAAAACCGGCACCGCCGGTAACCAGAATCTTCATATTTCCTCCCGTTATCTGTCGATGTACTTGCCATCCAGAATATCCTTCAGGTAGGCACCGTACTGATTCTTTTTATAGACCTCGTAAACAGCTGTCAGCTGCTCTCTGGTCATCCAGCCGTTTCCGTATGCGATCTCTTCGATGCAGGCGACCTTGCGGTGCTGATGTGTCTCGATCGTCTTGACAAAATTCGTCGCGTCGACAAGAGATTCATGTGTACCGGTATCCAGCCAGGTGAAGCCCTGTCCCAAAAGTTCTACGGAAAGTTCGCCGTTTTCCAGATAGATCCGGTTCAGATCCGTGATCTCCAGCTCGCCTCTTGCCGAGGGCTTCAGATTTTTAGCATATTCAACGACCTTGTTATCATAGAAGTAAAGGCCTGTCACGCAGTAGTTTGACTTCGGATGAGCAGGCTTTTCCTCGATGGAGACTGCTTTTCCGTTTTTATCGAATTCCACGATGCCGAAGCGCTCGGGATCGTCCACATAGTAACCGAAAACGGTAGCGCCTTTCTCTCTTCCGACCGCCTGAAGAAGACGTTCTCTGAGTCCGTTTCCGTGGAAGATGTTGTCGCCCAGGGTCATGGCTACGCTGTCGTCCCCGATGAATTCCTCACCGATGATGAAAGCCTGTGCCAGTCCGTCCGGAGAAGGCTGCACTGCGTATGAAAGATGAATGCCGAACTGCTCTCCGTTTCCTAAAAGAGATTCGAAACGGGGCGTATCGTCCGGAGTGGAAATGATCAGAATATCACGAATACCGGCTTCCATCAGAACGGAAAGCGGATAATATATCATCGGTTTATCATAAATAGGCAGTAACTGTTTGGAAGTCACCTTGGTAAGAGGATACAGCCGCGTACCGCTGCCGCCCGCAAGAATAATACCTTTCATATTGATTCCTCCTTTTTCAGTCGCAAAAAGCAGGAGACACAGAGGCTCCTGACCATTTTGCAGTATAGCACATAAAAACGGGTTCTTCAATTCATAGAACGCAATTTATCCGAAAATGTTTCGGTTTTCCTCCTGAAGACCGGTATATGCCTGAACAGCCAGCCTGTCACAGCGTTCGTTTCCGGGATTTCCCGCGTGTCCTTTGACCCAGTGGAAGGTCACCTGATGCCCTTTCATGGCAGCAAGAAGCCGCTCCCAGAGGTCGATATTCTTTACCTCGTTTGCCTTTCCCCGCCGGAAATCGGCTTTTTTCCAGCCGTCGAGCCAGTGTTCGTTGACGGCGTTGCAGAGATACTGCGAATCCGAATACAGATCCACCGTGCAGCTTCTTGTCAGCTTTTCGAGGCCTACGCATGCCGCCATGATCTCCATCCGGTTGTTCGTTGTTTCCGGAAAACCTTCCGAATATTCCCTTTCATGCAGAACGCCTTTCGGGTCCGTGTACTGAAGCACGGTCCCGTAGCCGCCCGGCCCCGGATTGCCGGAGCAGGCACCGTCCGTATAGATCGTCACTTTCATCATATCACCCGGCTGTGTTATGCATTGATCACGTCCCAGACTCCGCTCTCGACGAAGCGCTCTGCACGTGATTCGGCTTCCGTCACTACCTCCGGCTCATAGCCCATGATCTGCAGAAGCTTGATCGCGTTTCTGGAGGTTGCTTTTCCGTTCAGCAGTTTGTAGGTAAAGGCGATGGAATCCTCATCGACTTCTTCCGTGAAATGGTAGTTGGAATAGATATTCTCCAGAATGGAGGTAAGCTCGATATCATGCGTTGCCGCAAAGACCATAGCGCCTTTTTCGGCAAATACCTTGAGGATCTGTGAGGAAGCAGAGATCCTCTCGACCGTATTCGTTCCGCGAAGCACTTCATCCACGAAGCACAGTACAGGAACTTCGTGTTCCGCCACATCCATGATCCTCTTGATGGCTTTGATCTCCACAATATAATAGCTGTCGTTCGACTGGATGTCATCGCGAAGCGCCATGGAGGTGTAGAGCCGGTAGAAGGACGCGCTGTATTCATGCGCATGCACGGTGTTCGTAGTCTGCGCCATCAGCGCGGATAAAGCCGTCATGCGGAGGAAGGTGGATTTGCCGGATGCGTTGGAACCTGTCAGAAGTACAGGCCGCTCCTCCGTAATGGAGTTTGCCACAGGATCCTTCAGAAGCGGATGATAACCGTCCTTGATATGGATCGAGATGTCCTTTCCGCTCTTCAGCTGACCGTTGCAGTAGAAAGGAATGATGCGTCTGTAGGAACCGATCGCGATCATGGATTCAAGATAGCCCATCACTGCAAACAGCTTTTTCAGATGCTCTTCGTTTCTTCTGACGCTCTTCACCATCTTGTTGAACTTGATGAAGTCAAGATGCGTCATCAGACGGAAATAGTCCACAAAGACCTGCAGAAGGTCCGAAGAGGAACCGATTGCACCGGGCTGGCCGAGCCAGGCCATATCCTTCGTCAGCGATTTTACGTAAGACGCTTCCTGCTTCAGTTCATCCAGATACTTTTTCAGTTCCGGCACATCATGTTCTGCAAGCTGTTCCGATGCCGCCACCAGATATGCCATTGCGGAAAGAGACACATAGTAAGGCTCGATGGTCCCCTTTTTCTTGAAATAGCTGAGCATATTGGAGATGATGGAGGCGATCAGCAGGATCACGCCGAAAAGCGGCTTGAAGCAAAGCACGACGACTGCGATCACCAGCGAAATGATGGCGGAATAATAGACCGCATCCGGCTCCGTTCTGAAGTCGCGGAACTGGTCGATAAACTCCACCATGGAATATTTTTTGGTACGGCCGATCGTGGCAAAATCCGCCATGAATTCATTCCGGATCTGTTCGTTTTCCATGAAGAATATGATCAGGCGTTCACGTTCCGTCAGCTCTTCAATGTCAAATACCGGCTTTCTCAGTATATTATACAATACCTCTTCACCGGCTGATGAAAAGGTATGATTCATCAATGCAAAGATGGAATCCATATCGAGGTCGTTCCACGTAATGTCATCCACATAATATTCGCCTTCCTTCAGGGTCTTTCTGAAGTAGGTCTTGATCTTTTCCAGTTCTGTATCCGTATATTCGCGCTTCGGCACAGCGCCGTAAGCGGTCATGACCTTGATCATCAGGCGCTGTCTTCTTTTCTTTTTGGCTGTCACAAGTTTGTAGATAATGATCCCGAGGATCAGAGCGCCGATCAGAGATAAAATAACGATAGTCGATGTTTTCATAGTTTCCCTTTGCCTGCAGATACCGTTTAAGCGGCATCTGCCGTTTTTCAAAAACAGCCCCGAAGTATGCTTTGCTTCGGGGCTGCAGTAAAGTTACAGCGTAGATTGAATTACTTCTTGTCAAAACGCTCACGGTTTCTGTTGTAAGTCGTATGAAGCAGTTCATGAGACTTGTGAGACAGAGGCTTCTCCAGGAATTCATCGTAAAGAGCCTGAACCTGTGCGTTTCTGTGAGACTGGCGGATCACCTGTCTCTCATCCTCGGAATAAAGCGCATTTGCTCTCTTCTGCTGATAAGTATCGTAGATGTCAAGGTCTTCGTTCGGAAGGAAGCATTCACGGACATAAGGCTGGCCGCCGCCGTTGATGCAGCCGCCCGGGCAGCCCATGATCTCGATAAAGGTGTATTTGGACTTTCCTGCACGGATATCATCCATCAGAACCTTTGCATTCTTCATGCCGGAAGCAACAGCTACGTTGATCTTCACGCCTGCAAGATCGAATTCAGCCTCGCGGATGCCTTCGAAGCCACGGACTTCATGGAACTCGATGCCTTCGCGCTCCTTGCCCGTCAGGACAAAGTAAGCGGTACGGAGAGCTGCTTCCATAACGCCGCCGGTCACGCCGAAGATAACGCCTGCACCGGTGTAATCACCGACGATATCAGGATCGAACTCTTCGTCCGGAAGCTTGTTGAAGTTGATGCCGGAACGCTTGATGAGGCGGCCGAGCTCACGGGTGGTGAGAACAGCATCGACATCGGGCATGCCGTTGGTCTCAAGCTGAGGTCTCTTCTCTTCGAACTTCTTTGCTGCACAGGGCATAATGGAGACAACGAACATATCCTTGGGATCGATGCCCTTCTTTGCTGCCCAGTAGCTCTTTAAGATCGCGCCGAACATTTCGTGAGGAGACTTGCAGGAAGACAGATGATCTACCTGATCGCCGTAGTAGTATTCACAGTAGTTGATCCAGCCGGGTGAGCAGGAGGTGATCATCGGAAGGGTTCCTCCGTTGTTCACGCGCTCAAGAAGCTCATTCGCTTCTTCCATGATGGTCAGGTCAGCTGCGAAGTTGGTATCATATACCTTCTTGAAGCCGAGACGGCGGAGTGCCGCAACCATCTTGCCGGTGACCGGTGTGCCGATCGGAAGACCGAACTCTTCACCGAGTGCCGCACGTACTGCAGGAGCTGTCTGAACGACAACATACTTGCCTGCTGCCATAGCTGCATCGACCTTTGCGATCTCGGATTTCTCCATAAGAGCGCCTGTCGGGCAGACATTGATACACTGACCGCACATGATACAGGGAGTTTCGATGAAGCTTCTGTTTTCTGCGGGAGCGACGATCGCGTTGAAGCCGCGGTTTTCAAATCCGAGGATGCCGATGCCCTGAACGTTCTTGCATCTTGCAACGCAGCGTCCGCAAAGGATACACTTGGAGGTGTCGCGGATCATGGTGGGTGTCAGTTCATCATAAGTCGTGGGTGTCTTTTCACCGACGAACATGTTCTCTCTGGCACCGGTCACGCGTGCAACATGAAGCAGTTCGCACTTTTCGTTCTTTTCACATTCCTGGCAGTTTCTGTTATGGTTGGAAAGAAGCAGTTCAACGGAAGCGCGGCGGGCTGCAGCTGCCTTCGGGGAAGAGATCGTGATCTCCATGCCCTCGTTGATCGGATATACGCAGGATGCCACAAGACCTCTTGCGCCGGTTGCTTCTACGAGGCAGACACGGCAGGAGCCGCGGTTGCACTCACCATGATTGAAATGGCACAGGGTAGGAATCTCATAACCGCACTGTTTTGCGGCTTCCAGAATGGTCAGACCCTCTTCTACCTGATAGGGAATGCCTTCAATTTTAATGTTCACTTTTGCCATTGTCGAATTCCCCCTTACTCTTTGCTGATTGCTTTGAACTTGCAGGAAGCCATGCACATACCGCACTTGATGCACTTCTTCGCATCGATCGCACGGCTCGGAAGCTTATGTCCTTCTGCGATATAGTCTGTGGGAGCGATCGCTTCCACCGGGCAGTTCTTCTGGCAGAGACCGCAGCCGATACACTTTTCGGGATCGATCACGTACTGCATCAGATTCTTGCAGACATGTGCAGGACACTTCTTGTCGATGATGTGTGCTTCATACTCGCTTCTGAACTGCTTTAATGTAGACAGGATCGGGTTTG
>JAZUFC010000185.1:0-2569 GCA_045640465.1 Lachnospiraceae bacterium
ACGGTCCGAAGGTCATCGAATACAACTGCCGCTGCGGCGATCCGGAGGCACAGGTGGTGCTGCCGCTTCTGAAGACCGATCTTCTGACCGTCATGCAGGCGGTGACGGAGGAACGGCTCGGCGAAGTGAAGGTGGAATTCATGAACGGTTCCGCCTGCTGCGTCATCATGGCATCCGACGGCTACCCCGTGAAATATGAAAAAGGTTTTGAACTGACGATCCCGGAATCTGTTCGGGATCACGTCTATGTGGCAGGCGCCTCCGTGGAAAACGGCAGGCTTCTGACAAACGGCGGACGGGTGCTCGGCGCGACTGCTGTCGCGGACACACTTCCGGAAGCGATCCGTGCGGCATACGGGATCGTGGAACAGATCCGTTTTGATAATGCGTATTACAGACATGATATCGGACAGCGTGCACTGAAAGCGGAGGTAAAATAAATGGTACAGCGGATTTATGCAGAGAAAAGAGAAGAACTGGCAAACGAAGCCAGAAGTCTTCTTTCGGATTTCCGGAATCTTCTGGGGATCGAAGGACTGAAAAAAGTCAGACTTCTGAACCGTTATGATGCGGAAAACATGGACCCTGAGCTTTTTGCGGAAGCGGTCCGAGTGGTCTTTTCCGAACCGCAGCTCGACGTGGTCTATGAAGAGCTTCCGGCATGTGACGGAACCGTTTTTGCGGTAGAGTATCTGCCCGGTCAGTTCGACCAGCGCGCGGACTCCGCCGCACAGTGCATCCAGATCCTTTCACAGAAGGAACGTCCCGTGATCCGCACGGCGAAGGTATATCTGCTGGAAGGAACGCTGACAGACGAGGAACTTGCGGCTGTCAAAAAGTACGTGATCAACCCGGTCGAAGCCAGAGAAGCGTCTCTTGAAAAGCCGGAGACCCTGATCACGCCTGTCGATGTTCCGGAAACGGTCCGGACACTGCAGGGCTTCAACGAGCTTTCACGTGAAGAGCTTCAGCAGTTTGTCGATGACTATGCGCTTGCCATGGATACCGACGATATCGCTTTCTGTCAGGAATATTTCCGCTCCGAGCATCGTGATCCCACGCTGACGGAGATCCGAATGATCGATACCTACTGGTCCGATCACTGCCGTCATACGACCTTCTTAACGACTGTCGATTCCGTGGAATTTGAGGATGCTGCCGTTCAGAAGGCCTATGAGGAATATCTTCAGGTGCGTAAGGAACTGCATCGTGAAAAGCCCGTCAATCTGATGGATATCGGCACGATCGCATGTAAGTATCTGAAAGCGGAAGGGTATCTCGACAAGCTCGATGAGTCCGACGAGATCAATGCCTGTACCGTGAAGATCACGGCAGAGATCAACGGAAAGAAGGAGCCCTGGCTGCTTCTTTTCAAGAACGAGACACATAATCATCCGACAGAGATCGAGCCCTTCGGCGGCGCGGCGACCTGTATCGGCGGTGCGATCCGCGATCCGCTTTCGGGAAGAGCTTATGTATACGGCGCAATGCGCGTGACCGGTGCGGCAGATCCGACGGTTCCGGTCTCCGAGACCATCCCCGGAAAGCTTCCGCAGCGTAAGATCGTGCAGACCGCAGCGGCAGGCTATTCTTCCTACGGCAACCAGATCGGCCTTGCGACCGGCATCGTGGATGAGCTGTATCATCCCGGCTATGTGGCAAAACGTATGGAGATCGGTGCGGTCATCGCAGCGGTTCCGGAAGAGAATGTTCGACGTGAGTGCCCGAAGCCCGGCGACGTGGTCATCCTTTTGGGCGGCCGTACCGGCAGAGACGGTATCGGCGGCGCGACCGGTTCTTCAAAGGCACATAATCTTCATTCCGTGGAAGAGTGCGGCGCAGAAGTGCAGAAGGGCAATGCGCCGGAGGAACGTAAGCTTCAGCGTCTGTTCCGCAATGCGGAAGCTTCGAAGCTGATCTTAAGATGCAACGATTTCGGCGCAGGCGGCGTATCCGTAGCTGTCGGCGAGCTTGCGGACGGCCTGAATATCGACCTGAACGCAGTACCGAAGAAATATGAAGGTCTGGACGGAACCGAGCTTGCGATCTCCGAATCGCAGGAACGTATGGCCGTCGTGGTGGAAGAGAAGGATGCTGCCCGCTTCATGGAGATCGCATCCGCAGAAAATCTGGAATCCACCATCGTGGCAGTCGTCACGGAGGAACCCAGACTCCGCATGAGATGGAACGGCCGCACCATCGTGGACGTATCCAGAGAATTTTTAAACTCCAACGGCGCCGAAAAGCACATCGACGTGCGCGTCGTTCCTCAGGAGAATTATGAAAAAGAGATCCCGGAGAATTTCGAGACCGGATACAAGAAGCTTCTTTCCGATCTGAACGTCTGCTCCAAGCGCGGTCTTTCCGAGCGTTTTGACTCCACGATCGGCAGAGGCACGGTCCTCATGCCCTTCGGCGGAAAGCATCAGAAGACCCCTATTCAGGCAATGGTACAGAAGATCTCTTCCGAAAAAGGCTATACGGACAGCTGTTCCTTCATGAGCTGGGGCTACAATCCGTATATTACGGAAAAGAATCCCTACTGCGGCGCTTATCTTGCCGTTGTGGA
>JAZUFC010000186.1:0-10707 GCA_045640465.1 Lachnospiraceae bacterium
CCTCCTTACTTATGCGCTGGTTGGCAACCAGAACTGCGGCAAGACTACGCTTTTCAATCAGCTGACCGGCTCCAATCAGCACGTCGGCAACTTCCCGGGCGTCACGGTCGACCGTAAGGACGGAGAGATCCGCGGCACGGAAAACACCATCGTCACAGATCTTCCCGGCATATATTCGATGTCTCCGTATTCGGCGGAAGAGATCGTCACGCGTCAGTTCGTCCTGGACGAAAAACCGAAGGGCATCATAAACATTGTCGATGCGACGAATATCGAAAGAAACCTGTACCTGACCATGCAGCTCATGGAACTGGATGTGCCGATGGTACTGGCGCTCAATATGATGGACGAGGTCTATAAAAACGGCGGTTCCATTCAGATCAATGAAATGGAGGATGCGCTCGGCATCCCTGTGGTACCGATCTCCGCGTCGAAGAATGAAGGCATCGAAGAACTGATCAATCACGCGCTTCATGTGGCTCAGTATCAGGAAAGACCCGGGCGGCAGGATTTCTGTGATGAAAGCGAAGACGGCGGTGCCGTGCACAGATGTCTGCACGCCGTGATGCATCTGATCCGGGATCATGCAGAAAAAGCAGGCATACCTGTCCGGTTTGCCGCATCCAAGCTGGTCGAGGGAGATGAGCTGATCCTGAAAGCTTTGGAGCTTGATCAGAATGAAAAGGAGATGCTCGAACATATCGTAAAGCAGATGGAGGACGAGCGCGGACTTGACAAGGCGGCAGCCATTGCCGACATGCGTTACGACTTTATTAAAAAGGTATGTTCCGGCAATGTCATCAAGCCCGGCGAATCGAAAGAGCATGAACGAAGCCGCAGGATCGACAGGATCCTGACCGGAAAATATACGGCGCTTCCTTCTTTCATCGTGATCATCGGACTGGTGTTTTTCCTGACCTTTAATGTGATCGGTGCCTTTCTTCAGGGACTGATGGAACAGGGCATCGGTCTTATGACGGACGGGATAGCCGTTCTGTTAGAAAAAGCCCGTGTGGCGCACTGGCTGCGGAGCCTTATCGTGGACGGCGTATTAAGCGGCGTGGGATCGGTCCTTTCGTTTCTGCCCGTTATCGTGATCCTGTTTCTGTTTCTGTCCGTTCTGGAGGACAGCGGCTATATGGCACGGGTCGCGTTCATTATGGACAAACCTCTTCGAAGGATCGGTCTTTCGGGCCGTTCCATCGTGCCGATGCTCGTAGGCTTCGGCTGTACGGTGCCCGGGGTGATGGCGACGAGGACGCTTCCTTCGGAGCGTGACCGTAAGATGACGATTCTTCTGACGCCGTTTATGAGCTGTTCCGCCAAGCTCCCGGTCTATGCGTTTTTCTCGGCGGCATTTTTCGGAAAAGCAGCCGGTTTTGTGATGGTCGGACTGTATATTCTGGATATTCTGGCCGGCATTCTGATGGCCCATGTATACCGGAGGACATTGTTTCAGGGTTCGGCGGTTCCGTTTGTCATGGAACTTCCGAATTACCGGATGCCGAGCGTGAAGAACACCGGACAGCTTCTCTGGGAAAAGGCGAAGGACTTCCTGCAGAGAGCGTTTACCGTGATCTTTGCCGCAACGATCGTGATCTGGATCCTGCAGACCTTTGATTTCAGGCTGAATATGGTGACGGATCAGAAGGACAGCATGCTGGCGCTTCTTTCCGGCGTGATCTCACCGGTATTCCGTCCTGTCGGTTTCGGCGACTGGCGGATCACAACGTCTCTGATCACCGGCTTTATGGCGAAGGAATCCGTTGTTGCGACACTGAATGTACTGATCGGCTCCGAAGAAGCGGTAAAAGCCGTTCTGTCCAATGCGGCAGCCCTGTCGCTTCTGGTATTCAGTTCACTTTATACGCCCTGTGTTGCAGCCATTTCTGCGATCAAAAAGGAAATGGGCGGCAGATGGGCGGCGGCTGTTGTATGCGGCATGTGCGTGATCGCATGGATCGCAGCATTCGTCATTTACAGACTGGCACTTCTGTTCTGACATCATAACAAAGGATACGGATATTATGAAAGAACTCGGTATTCTGGCAGCGGTGTTTTCCCTGCCGGGCAGATACGGGATCGGTGATCTCGGAAAATGTGCATACGATTTTATCGATCTGCTTGCCGAAAAAGGCGTACAGATCTGGCAGGTGCTTCCGCTGAATCCGGTGGGCTTCGGTTCATCTCCGTATCAGCCTTATTCGTCTTATGCCGGAGATACCGTCTATATCGATCTGGACGATCTTTACGAGCGGGGGCTTCTTCATAAAAAGCCGGAAGCCTTCAAGGCGGAGAGTGTCCGCGCGGATTACGAACTGGTCCGCGGCTATAAGCAGCTCTTTTTTGCGGAAGCCTTCGGAAATTTCCTGCAGGGAAACGATCCCAGGCTTCAGGCGGCGTATGAAGAGTTTGCGTCGCAGCCCTGGGTCTATGTGTACGGCGCGTTCAAGGCGCTGAAAAACAAGAATGCCGGACGAGGCTGGACCTGGTGGAACGAGGAAGACAAACAATGGATCCGTCTGTACCGGGAAGACCGGGAGGCAGCGCTTCAAAAGATCGCGCCGCTGGACTGGCCGATCCGGATGGAGATGTTTCTCCAGTTCCTGTTCGCCGAACAGTGGCGGAAGCTGAAAGCGTATGCGAACGGAAAAGGGATCCGCATGATGGGTGATATCCCTTTCTATGTGGGACTGGATTCCGCAGACGTGTGGGAACATCAGGAATGCTTCCTTTTAGACAGCGACGGCTTCCCGACTTCGGTCGCAGGCGTGCCGCCGGATTATTTTTCAAAGACCGGCCAGCGCTGGGGCAATCCGATCTACAACTGGGAGCAGATCGAAAACGACGGCTTCTCCTTCTGGAACGAACGCATCAAGGCAGCGGCAAAGCTGTTTGACCTGGTGCGGATCGATCATTTCCGCGCCTTTGATACCTACTGGAAGGTACCCGCGTCCTGTGAGACGGCAATGGAGGGTGAGTGGATCAAAGCGCCGGGGTACAAGCTGTTTGACCAGCTGCTTCCGCAGATCCCGGATGTGCAGATCGTTGCGGAGGATCTCGGCGAAATGTTCCCCGAAGTGTATGCACTCCGCGACCATTATCATTTCCCGGGCATGAATGTTCTGCAGTTTACGCTGACGGATCCCGGCTTCGATCTGCGTGACAATCTCATCACCTACACCGGCACGCACGACAATGATACCGCAAAACACTGGTATGAATCCCTCTCCGAAGCGGAACAGAAAGAAACGTATGCCGTACTGACCGGTCTTCTGAGTGCGAAGGAGGTCCGGAAGCTGCGGGACGGAACGCTCGGAGAAGCGTCCGGAAGAGGAAAGAAGCTTCTCTTCCTTCAGCCGAAAAAGCGGAAGGCGCTTGAAGAGGAACGACTGAAAAGGCAGGCTTATGAAGCATTGACAGAGGAAGAAGTCAAAAATGCGGATGCAGCCGCTTTGATGGTATCCTGTGCGCTTCGGACAAAGACCGATTATGTGATCCTCTCCGTGCAGGATATTCTGGGACTCGGAGAAGAGGGCAGGATCAATACGCCGGGAGAGATTTCGGAGAGCAACTGGACCTGGAAGCTTTCCTCGCTTCCGGATCTCAAAGCACTTTAACGGAAAGTCAAGGAAAGGAATTACTGACATGGCAGAAATCAGACCGTTCAGGGCACTTCGCCCCGCAGAAAATCTGGCCTCCGATGTGGCCGCGCTTCCTTATGACGTTTATAACCGCGAGGAGGCCTGCGCATTTGTGCAGGACCGTCCGTTCTCTTTTTTGAATATCGACCGTCCGGAGACGCAGTTTTCTCCGGAGACGGATATCTACGATCCGCGCGTATACGAAAAAGCGGATGAAATGATCCGTGAGTGGACACAGAAGGGGATCTTCATACGCGAAGACAGTCCCTGTCTGTATATCTATGCACTTACAATGGATGGACGCACGCAGACCGGTCTGGTGGCCTGCTCTTCCGTGGACGACTATCTGAACAATATCATTCTGAAGCACGAAAACACCCGTGCAGACAAGGAACTGGACAGGATCAATCATGTGGGCGTCACTTCGTGTCAGACAGGTCCGATCTTTCTGGCTTACCGGGATGAAAAGAAGATCACGGAGCTGATCGAAAAGAAGAAAGAGGAGGCTCCTCTTTACGATTTTGTATCGGAGGACGGGATCCGTCATACTGTCTGGGTGATCGGTGAAAAAGAACTGATCGAAGAGCTTGTCACGCTTTTTGCGGCACTTCCGCATACCTACATCGCAGACGGCCATCACCGGGCGGCTTCTGCCGTCAAGGTCGGAAAGATGAGACGCGAAGCCCATCCGGAAGCGGACGGTACAGAGGAGTTCAACGGTTTCCTTTCCGTGCTGTTCCCGGAATCCGAGCTGAAGATCCTTGACTATAACCGTGTTGTCAAAGATCTGAACGGTCTTGATGAGGACACATTCCTTCAGAAGATCGGGGAGGCAGGCTTCTTCACGGAAGTGTTTTCCGATAAGAAGGTTTCAAAAGAGGCACAGCCTTTCAAGCCCGGAAAGAAGGGCGAATTCGGCATGTATCTTTCCGGCGTCTGGTATAAGCTTACCGCAAAACCGGAGATCCTGTCGGCGGATCCGGTCAGAGGACTGGATGTGTCCGTCCTTCAGGATCACCTCCTTTCGCCTGTTCTCGGGATCGAGGATCCGAAGACCGACAAGAGGATCGATTTCGTGGGCGGCATCCGCGGCCTCCGTGAGCTCGAAAGAAGAGTGGACGGAAGCGAAAACGAAGCGGGAGAAAAGCTTCCCGGTGATATGACACTTGCTTTTTCCATGTATCCGACAGCCATGAACGAGCTGTTTTCCGTGGCGGATGCAGGACTTCTGATGCCGCCGAAGAGCACCTGGTTCGAACCGAAATTAAGATCCGGTCTGTTCCTGCATGAAATTGAAAGATAAGGCAAGCAGTCACAAAGGAGAAAAAGCACAAAGAATTTTCGATTTGCTCCGATACCTTGTCAGCTTTGTCAATGGAAAACAGGTGCCGTTTTCTGCTATGATTAGCGTATGAAAATCAAAACGGTTCCTGTGACTGACGGATAGATATGGAACACCATAGTGGAGCAGGAATCTTAAAAAAGCCGACCGTCTGGGCACACAAAGATCTTGAAGGGGTCTTTGTGTGCCCTTTGTTATTTACCGAAAGGAGGACTGACATCATGAAAAAAGTCGGAGTGGTCATGGGAAGCGCGAGTGATCTGCCGGTGGTACAGAAAGCGATCTCTGTACTCAAAGAGCTGCAGATCCCCTGTGAAGTGCATGTTCTTTCCGCACACAGGACCCCGGATGAAGCAGGCAGCTTTGCAGCTTCAGCGGAGGAGAACGGCTTCGGCGTTCTGATCGCCGCAGCAGGAATGGCTGCACATCTTGCAGGCGCACTGGCCGCAAGAACTACCCTGCCGGTCATCGGCATACCTTGTAAATCTGCAGATCTTGGCGGCATTGACGCTCTTCTGTCCACTGTACAGATGCCTTCCGGAATTCCGGTCGCAGCTGTTGCAATCGACGGGGCTTCCAATGCCGCTTTGCTTTCGGCCCAGATCCTGGCCCTCTCGGAACCGGAGCTTTCAAAGAAGCTGAAGGAAAGAAGAGAAAAGGACAAAGAAAAGACGCTTTTAAAGGATCAGGAGATCCTGAAACAGTTTGAAGACTGAAATACAACATCATCGATCAACACAAAAGGAGAAAAATCATGAAGCTTGTTTACACCGGAAAGACAAAGGATGTATTTGCACTGGAAAACGGAAATTATCTGCTGAAATTCAAGGATGACTGCACCGGAAAAGACGGTGTCTTCGATCCCGGTGAAAACTCAGTCGGTCTGACTATCGAGGGTGTCGGCGATGTCAACCTCAGAATGTCGATCTACTATTTTGAAAAGATCAATGCGGCAGGCATCCGTACACATTATGTCAGCGCGGATCTTGCGGACACCACGATGGAAGTGCTTCCCGCAAAGGTATTCGGCAAGGGCCTTGAGGTCATCTGCCGCAACAAGGCAGTCGGCAGCTTCTACCGCCGCTACAGCGATTATATCGAAGAGGGCGCGGACCTTCCTTCCTACGTGGAAATGACCTTTAAGAACGACGAAAAGGGCGATCCGCTGGTCACGAAGGACGGCCTCATCGATCTGCACGTCATGACTTCCGAGCAGTATGATGCGATCAAGGAAGAAACTCAGCAGATCACGAAGATCGTTGCCGACGATCTGAAGGAAAAAGGCCTGATCCTTTACGATATCAAGTTTGAATTCGGTTATGACAAGGACGGAAACGTTATGCTGATCGATGAGATCGCATCCGGCAATATGCGTGTCTACAAGGACGGCGAATATATCGAGCCGATGAAGCTTTCTGAACTTTTCTTTGCCTGAAAACAGCAGTTTTTCAGAAAGCGGTGCAGCCGGGCGGAGGCTTGAAACGACGGCAGCATGAGTCCGTACGGCTGCACCGGATGACAGGACCGGACAGGAAGAGGAGGCAGAAATGGGTGGTTTTTTCGGAATGGTTTCCCGTCAGGAATGTCTGATGGACGTGTATTTCGGCGTTGATTATCATTCGCATTTAGGAACCAAACGGGCAGGACTTGCGGCTTATGATCCGGAGATCGGACTTCAGCGCGAGATCCACAGCATCGAAACATCTCCGTTCAGGAGCAAGTTCGAGCATGTTTTTGACGAGATGAAGGGCACATCGGCAATGGGCTGCATCAGTGATTTCGATCCGCAGCCGCTTCTGATCCGCTCCAATCTCGGGACCTATGCGATCTGCATGATCGGCCAGATCAACAATGCTTCGGAGCTTTCCGAACATTATCTTTCCTACAGCGGCGGACATTTTGACGCCATGACCGGCGGAAAGATCAATCAGACGGAGCTGGCAGCGGCGCTGATCAACCAGAAGAACAGTTTTCAGGACGGCATCGAATTTGCGCAGAAGGCAGTGGACGGAACGCTTTCGGTACTGATCCTGAAGGATGACGGCAGCATGATCGCCGCCCGTGACAGACTCGGACGTCTGCCTGTGCTGATCGGAAAGCGCGAGGATGCGTACTGTGTGACATTCGAATCCTTCGCCTACAAAAAGCTCGGCTGCAGAGACGAGCACGAACTGGGGCCCGGTGAGATCGTGAGCATCACGCCGGACGGCCTGAAGGTGCTGACACCGCCTCAGGAAAAGAAGCGGATCTGCTCCTTCCTCTGGTCTTATTACGGCTATCCCACATCCACCTATGAAGGCGTGAACGTGGAAGCAATGCGCATGAAGAACGGCGGCATCATGGCGGAGAACGACCGTGAAAACGGTCTCGCGCAGGATGTGGACTACATCTGCGGCGTTCCGGATTCCGGCACTCCGCACGCGATCGGCTATGCGAACGAAAGCCATATTCCTTTTGCAAGACCTTATATCAAATATACGCCGACCTGGTCGAGGAGCTTTCTTCCTTCCGATCAGGAGCAGCGGAACCGGATCGCGAAAATGAAGCAGATCCCCGTACTCGAACTGATCGAGGGCAAAAATCTTCTGTTTGTGGACGATTCCATCGTCCGCGGTACGCAGCTGAAGGAAACGGTGGATTTCCTGACGCAGAACGGCGCGAAGGCCGTGCACATGCGTTCCGCGTGCCCGCCGATCATGTACGGCTGCAAGTTCCTGAATTTCTCCAGAGCGACTTCCGACATGGATCTTCTGTCGAGGAAGGTCATTATGGAACTGGAGGGTGAGGAAGGTTTTCGGCACATGGATGAGTACAGCGATGCCAAAACAGAGCGCGGGCAGAAGATGCGTCAGGCGATCTGTGAACGCTTCGGCTTCGAATCACTGGAATTTCAGACACTGGAGGGCGTGACCCGTGCGATCGGCTTAAAACCCTGCGAGATCTGCACCTACTGCTGGAACGGAAAGGAATGAGTATGAATCAGGAATCAAGATCGGAAAGCTATGCTGCGGCCGGTGTGGATATCACAGCCGGTTACCGCGCAGTGGAACTGATGAAAAAACATATCAAAAGAACGCTTGCGGATCCTTCCCGCGAGGAGATCGGCGGCTTCGGCGGCATGTTTCCGCTGGACCTGACCGGGATCACGCATCCGGTCTTAGTCTCCGGTACGGACGGCGTCGGCACGAAACTGAAGCTTGCGTTCCTGCTGAACAAGCATGATACGGTCGGTATCGACTGCGTGGCGATGTGCGTGAACGACATCATCTGCTGCGGCGCGAAGCCTCTTGTGTTTTTGGACTACATCGCCTGCGGAAAGAATGTTCCGGAGAAGATCGAACAGATCGTAGCCGGTGTCTGTGAGGGCTGTGTGCAGGCAGGCGCAGAGCTTACCGGCGGCGAAACAGCCGAAATGCCCGGCTTCTACCCGGAGGATGAATATGATCTTGCCGGTTTCAGCGTGGGCGTGGTGGACCGCGAACGGATCATCCGTAAGGAGACCATGGAAGAAGGCGACGTGATGATCGCACTTCCGTCCTCCGGCGTACATTCCAACGGATTCTCTCTGGTCCGTAAAATCTTTGACGTGGAGCATGCGGATCTTCTGAAGCCTCTTGAAGAGCTTCAGGGAAGATCGCTCGGCGAAACGCTTCTGACTCCCACGAAGATCTATGTAAAGCCTGTGCTGGCGCTTCTCGACGAAGTTCAGGTCAAGGGCATCTCCCATATCACCGGCGGCGGCTTCTATGAAAACATTCCGCGTTCCGTTCCGGACGGACTGGGCGTGGTGATCAGAAAAGACGATATCCGCGTTCTTCCGATCTTCGACCTGATTCAGAAGGCCGGAAACATCAGTGAGCATGATATGTTCAACACATACAACATGGGCGTCGGCATGAGTCTGGTGGTCTCTTCGGAAGATGCCGAAAAAGCGCTCCGGATCCTGAAAGAACACGGAGAAGACGCTTATGTGATCGGTAAGATCGTGAAGAGCGACAGAAAGGTGACGATATGCTGAACAAGATCCGCATTGCCGTTCTGGTATCCGGAGGAGGCACCAATCTGCAGGCACTTCTGAATGCACAGTGGAAGGGCATCCTGAAAAGCGGCGAGATCAAAGTGGTCATTTCCAACACCGAAGGCGCTTATGCTTTAGAGCGTGCGAAGAACCACGGAATCGAAGCACTGACGATCACACGAAAGGGCTGCGGTTCCAGAAAAGCCTTTGAAAAAGCGGTTCTTTCCGCACTCGAAGAACGCGGGATCGAGCTTGTGATCCTCGCAGGGTTCCTCGCGATCTTAAGCAGTGACTTCATCGAAGCGTACAGAGACCGCATCATCAACATTCATCCGTCTCTGATCCCCTCCTTCTGCGGAGACGGCTTCTACGGACTGAAGGTGCATGAGGAGGCGCTGAAATACGGCGTGAAGGTGACCGGTGCCACGGCACATTTTGTCAATGAGATCACGGACGGCGGCAGGATCATCCTGCAGAAAGCCGTGAATATAGAAGAGGGCGATACGCCCGAGATCCTGCAGAAGCGGGTCATGGAGCAGGCGGAATGGATCATCCTGCCGCAGGCGGCGGAGATGGTATCGGCAGACCTGCTGAAACAGAAGGAACAGGCTGAGGGCCTTAACGGATAAAGCAGAAAGGAAGAAAGCATGGATATCTACAAAATTCACAATATCGGCGAACTGATTCATGACAATCCCTACGTGGGACGCGGCATCGTAGCCGGAACCAGCGAAGACGGAAAGAAAGCGGTCAGCGCATATTTCATCATGGGCAGAAGCGCAAACAGCCGGAACCGTATCTTTACGGAAAAGAACGGTGAAGTATTCACGGAGCCTTTCGATGCATCCAAGGTGCAGGACCCGAGCCTGATCATCTATGCAGCAGTACGTCAGTACAAGGATCAGCTGATCGTAACGAACGGCGACCAGACCGATACCGTTTATGAAGGTCTGGAAAAAGGCATCTCTTTTGCGGAAGCGCTGGAGAGCAGAGAATTCGAGCCGGATGCGCCGAATTTCACCCCCAGGATCAGTGCGCTCCTTTCCTTCGGCAAGGAGACCTTCCGCTATCAGATGAACATCTTAAAGAGTGTGGACTCAGAAGGAAGCGATTGTGCAAGATATACTTTCTCTTATCCTTCTGTTCCGGGGATGGGGCATTTTATTCATACTTACGTGACGGACGGCAGCCCCATCCCCACTTTCCAGGGAGAACCCGAGCGTGTGCAGATCCCGAATGATATGGAAGCATTCGCGAAAGAACTCTGGGAAAACCTGAATGAAGACAACAAGATCTCCCTTTACGTGCGTTATACGGACATTGCAGACGGCACCGTCGAAGAGAAGATCATCAACAAGAATCACTGAGCAAGGAGAAAGATCATGAAAGAATTTGAATTAAAATACGGCTGCAACCCGAATCAGAAACCCGCAAAGATCTTTATGCATGACGGATCGGACCTTCCGGTGGAGATCCTTTCCGGAAGACCCGGCTTTATCAATTTTCTGGATGCATTCAACTCCTGGCAGCTCGTAAAAGAACTGAAGGAGATCACCGGCCTTCCGGCTGCAGCATCCTTCAAGCATGTTTCCCCGACCTCTGCGGCGCTCGGCATCAGGCTTCCCGAGAAGCTGAAGAAAGCCTGCTTTGTGGATGATGTGAAGGGTCTTGACGATTCTCTTCTGGCCTGTGCTTATGCAAGA
>JAZUFC010000187.1:0-2178 GCA_045640465.1 Lachnospiraceae bacterium
AGCTGACAAGGATCGGTGTTTCCCTGTTTTTCTCTTCGGAGAATACGTTCGGCGTGACGCTCAGAGACAAGGGCTTCGGCGAATTCTTCCCGTCAAGCGGTCTGATCGTCAGAAAGAGCTATACGATCGGCTGATGCCGGTTTTTAAAGAATGAAGAAAGGAGGCAGAAATGGGACGCTGTCTGTTATGCGGAAAAGAAGCGAATCTTCCGTACGAAGTGGAAGAACTCGATATCCGTCTTTATACCATAGAAGAACTGTGCTATTATATCTATCACAATCTGCCTCTTCTGGGAGATGATTTCATCAGCGACCGGCTGCTGTATTTTATCCGTGACGAACTGGACCTTCCGGAGATCGCGGACAAGATCGTCCGGTTCTATTCATCCCCTTCCGATCAGGATTCCACGCTTCTCATGCTGCTTTCCGAAGTCGGTTATTATACGGATTACGAACTTCAGGACTTTCAGGCGCGGCTTGTCTACAGGCGCCGCAAAAACGGTCCCGAAAGAGTATATGCGAAGGCAGAAAGTCTTCTTGAAAAGAGGCGCTACCAGGGTGCCATACGGAATTTCAAATCTCTTCTTTCGGGTCCTCGTGACGGACGTGTCGGCAGAGATTTCTACGCTTCGGTCTATGAAGGCGTGGCGAACTGCTACGGCTGCCTTTCCCAGTTTGACAGGGCTGTCGAATATCTCGGCTATGCCTACGAAGAAAGGAAGAGCGAAAGGCTCCTGAAAAAAATGTATGATGTATCGGTGCTGTCCGGGACAGAGCCGCCCGAAGCCTATTTCTCAAAGGTATCGGCGGAACACCTCTCCTCGTGGCAGCAGGATTACTGGAACCGGGAGACCGTCGCCCGGGACAGAACAGGCGGAAGCACCGATCTGCAGATCTTTCTGCATGATCCGGACAGAGCAAAAGAGGAGCTTTTACGGTACGTGGAACAGAAAAAAGAAGAATACCGCGGAATGCTTGAATGATAAAAGGGAGACATTATGAAAGAACTGAACAAAACCTATGATCCGAAGGAAATCGAATCGAAGCTTTACGAAAAGTGGGAACAGAAGGGCTACTTCAAGGCTCATGTGGATCCGAACAAAAAAGCCTACAGCATCGTGATGCCGCCGCCGAATATCACCGGACAGCTGCACATGGGACATGCCATGGACAATACGCTGCAGGATATCATTATCCGTTTCAAGAGAATGCAGGGCTATGAGACCTTATGGCAGCCCGGCACGGACCATGCATCCATCGCCACGGAGGCAAAGGTCGTGGAAGCTATGAGACAGGAAGGCCTGACCAAGGATATGCTGGGCCGCGAGGGCTTCCTTGAAAGAGCATGGGCATGGAAGGAAAAATACGGAAGCCGGATCGTGAGTCAGTTAAAGACGCTCGGTTCGAGCTGTGACTGGGAGCGCGAACGCTTCACGATGGACGAAGGCTGCTCGGAAGCTGTCAAGACCGTTTTCGTGAATCTCTATAATCAGAAACTGATCTACCGCGGAAACCGGATGGTCAACTGGTGTCCGTACTGCAACACCTCCATTTCCGATGCAGAGGTGGAATACGAGGAAAAAGAAGGAAAATTCTATCATCTTCTGTACCCGGTCAAAGAGACCGGCGAGATGCTGGAGCTTGCAACGACCCGTCCGGAGACCATGCTCGGCGATACCGCTGTTGCCATCAATCCCGAGGACGAAAGATACAAGCATCTGCACGGCTGCCATGTGATCCTGCCGCTTCTGAACAAGGAGATCCCGATCGTCTGTGATGAGCATGCCGATATGGAAAAGGGGACCGGCGTCGTAAAGATCACGCCCGCACATGACCCGAACGACTTTGAAGTCGGCAATCGCTGCAATCTGCCGAAGGTACGTGTGTTCACATACACAGGCCTCATGACCGGCGCAAAAGACAAGGCGGAAGCAGATGAATACATTGCATCCGGCAAGGCTGCGGAGGGCGAGCCTGAAGTACTGGACTGCGGAAAGTACGCGGGACTGACCACGATGGAAGCGCGCGAAGTGATCTTAAAGGATCTGGAAGCCGGCGGATACTTAAAGAGCATCGAACCGCTGATGCATGACGTCGGTACCTGCTACCGCTGCCATACCGTGATCGAGCCCATGATCTCCAAGCAGTGGTTCGTGAAGATGAAGCCTCTTGCAGAGCC
>JAZUFC010000188.1:0-7607 GCA_045640465.1 Lachnospiraceae bacterium
ACCTACGACGGCGATGAGCAGGTGCTCGTGAATCATATTTTACGGAACAGAAAGCTCGGAAAGAAGCATCATCTGATCATCAATGCAGAGGGCGTGGGCGATTCCATGGAGATGGCAAAGCGCATCGAAGCAGCGACCGGCGTGGAGACCAGAGCAACGATCCTCGGTTATCTGCAGCGCGGCGGCAGCCCCACATGCAAGGACCGTTTCATTGCATCGTGGATGGGCGCGAAGGCAGTCGAACTGCTTCTTGCCAATCAGTCGAACCGCGTTGTTGCCATGAAGGACGGAAAGATCACAGACTTCGATCTGGACGAGGCACTCGAGATGCAGAAGAGCATTCCGGATGAGCTTGACAGGATCGCAAAAGGACTGTGGCGGTAAATAGAAAGTTTCGGGCGGGTGAAACACCCGCCCTTTATGAAGGAGTGAGAACATGGAACCGCTGTTGAAAGAGATCGAAAAATGGCAGAAGAAGAACAGGGAGCGCAGGGAGGCAGGCGTCTTTATCGTGGAAGGGATCAAAATGTTCCGGGAGATCCCGAAGGACAGACTGCTTCATGTACTGTTCTCGGAGAGCTTTTCGAAAGCGCAGGAGAAGCTTGTGAAAAAGACACAGGAAGAGAGCGGCGGAAAATATACGGTCTCCGTGATCTCCGACAGGTCCTTTGAAAAGATATCGGACACGCAGACGCCGCAGGGCGTGCTTGCTGTCGTGAAGGGATTCGATCACAGCGCGGACGAGATCCTTTCTGCGGAAAACGGGCTGTTCATGTTCCTTGAAAATCTGCAGGATCCCGGCAATCCCGGCACGGTGTTTCGGTCGGCGGAAGCTGCGGGCGCGGACGGGATCATTCTTTCCGAAGGATGCGTGGATGTGTACAATCCGAAGGTCATCCGCTCGACGATGGGCGCGTTTCTCCGCATGAAGTTTGCCGTGGTGCCGGATCTTCTGAAGGTCATGGAGGATGTGAGGAAAAGAGGCGGCAGTGTCTATGCGGCGCATCTGAAGGATTCGGTCTCCTACGATGAAAAAGATTACAGAAATATGACAGCTTTTCTGATCGGAAACGAGTCGCGCGGACTCTCTGATGAGGTGACTGAGGCAGCGGATTCCTGCATCAAGATCCCCATGGCGGGCAAGGTGGAATCACTGAATGCGGCCATGGCAGCCACGATCCTTCTGTTTGAGGCGGCACGTCAGAGAAGGGTCGGATAAACACGTGTTCGTATGAATAGTTGACAAAATATTATCCTTGTGTTACAATGCGGTTAACATTTATGTAATAAAGCTGAAATATTGCGAATCGAATATAACACAGGAGGTATTTTCGTCTCAGATGAATAAAATGCTGCGATACGGTGTGATCGGCCTTGCGGCGCTGACGTTGATCTTCGGCGTGATACTGGCGGTCACAACGCGTAAAGACAGAAACACGGATCTTCCGGAAAAGGAAAAACAGGAAACAGCAGACGGCACATCCGGCAATGAAGTACAAGAGATCGCTGAAGAGCCTTCGGAAAACGGGGCTTCGGATGCTGTGAATGAAGAAGAGAACCTGCCTTCCGTCGTGGAGAACGAAACTCCCGGGGAAGGTCTTGCGGAACCTGAAAGCGCTCCGGAAGAGAATGCACCGGAAGAGAGTATTCCCGAAGGATCTGATGCGGAGGGAGAGGATACGGAGGAAGCTTCGGAAAATGAAGCAATTCTCTGCGGTCTCAGAAAGTATTTCGATCATAAACTCTGTATCGACGATTCTAAAGTCTCTCTGTATCTGAACGTCCGCGCGGAGGCGAGTGAGGACGGCGAGATCCTTTCGGTCATCAATCCCGGCGATATCATCCCGTACATTCAGCGGGAAGGCAACTGGTACCGCGTGCAGATGGCGGATGAGGCCGGGCTGACATTCGAAGGCTTTGTCAATGCGGATTTCGTGCTGGCGGATGAAGAGGCATACGATGCGATGCATCATTCGATCGCTTATGCGGCCATGGCAAAGGAATCCGAGATCATTCTGTACGAGACCACGGACGATTCGGGTGACGGCATCCAGTTCTCCTATAAAGGCGACGCTTACCGTATCACCGGCGTGAACGGCCGCTTCTTCCAGATCTATATGCCGGATAATCAGTACTACAGCACGCTTTATGTCCGTCAGGACGATGTGATCGTGTATTATCTCTTCCAGGGCCCCGGTGATCAGAACGGACTTGCCGCGGATGCGGAATGGTATCTGGAGTCACTGGAGATCAGCCAGAACATTACAAGAACATATACGCTCATTCAGGAACGTCAGGAAGAGCTTGCAGCCTACTATCAGATGTCGGCTTACTATGAGCAGGCATCCATGGAGGCGGAGGCTCAGTATCTTCAGCAGAGCTGGGCACAGGCATCCGTGGAAGCGGAGCAGCAGGCGATCTGGGCTTCACAGTATGCGGAGCAGCTGAGACTGCAGCAGGAGGCACAGAAGACAGCAGGCGAAAGCGGTCTTGTCTACCTCGGCAATTTCCGTATCACCGCTTACTGCCACTGCACAAGATGCTGCGGCATCTGGGGACATGACGATCCGAACTATCCGGCGACCGGCCAGTCCGGTATGCAGCTCGTTCCCGGCTATACCGTGGCCGTGGATCCCGCGCAGATCCCCTTCGGAACACGGCTGATGATCGACGGCAAGGAATATGTGGCTGCGGACTCGGGCGTTCCGGCATTCTGCATCGATGTCTATTACCAGACACATGAACAGGCGTCTCTTGGCGGCATGCATTATTCCGATGTCTATCTGATCCAGTAAGAGAAACTTTTTGAAAGGCGGGAATTTTGCGTATCAGCGTTCCCTGCATCAGGAGAAAACTGAAAATTTTCTGAAAATTCTGTGAAAAAGAACAAAAGCCTGTCTGATTGTGATATAGTGTTAACTGTTCAGAATCCGAAATGTTCCCGATGCGAGGCAGACGGTTAACGGATGCGGTTCTGAACAGTTATTTCTGCGAATACAGAGCCGAACAAAGGCTTTGACACAGATTTCACAGCGGAGGGCGGATATGCGTGACTTTTTCAGAAAAATCGGATACGGATTTCAGCGTTTCATGGAGGGCAGATACGGAAATGACAAGCTGAACTTTGTACTGCTGATCGCCGCGCTTTTTGTGGAACTGATCTATATGTTCGTTCCCTTCTGGCCGCTGTCGCTTCTGAGTCTTGTACTGATCGCCGTTGAGATCTTCAGGACTTTCTCTAAGAACATTCCGAAGCGTTACGCAGAGAATCAGAAGCTCGAAAAGTTTCTGGGTGAACTCAAGATGCGGAAGAACTACCACATCTATAAATGTCCTTCCTGCAGACAGAAGATCAGGATCCCGAGAAAGGGCGGAAAAAAGGTGGAGATCCGCTGCCCGAAATGTGCAGCGACATTTATCAAGACCATCTGAGATCGCAGAACTCTCACAGGCGGTGATTCATGTTCGGTTACATAACTGCATATAAAGACCAGATGAAAGAGGAGGATCAGAAGACATACGAAGCCTATTACTGCGGCCTTTGCAGGACGCTTGGAAAAAGGTTCGGTAAAAAGAGTCAGCTGATCCTGTCCTATGATCTGGTCTTTCTTGCGATTTTAATAAACGGCCTCTATGAGGAGCCGGAGACACAGGAAGAGTCCTTCTGTATCCTGAAAGGGCACAAGGTGCTCATAAAGGAAACGGATGCGCTTTCCTATGCGGCGGATATCAATCTGCTGCTTTCCTACCAGAACTACCGGGATCAGGTCCATGACAGTGCGTCAAAAAAAGCGGTCCTGGCAGTCAGACTTCTGAAAAAGAGTTACGAAGAAACGAAACAGCGCTACGAGAGACAGACAAAGGCGCTGGAACAGTATATGAAAGCACTTTCCGCATGTGAAGCGGAGCGGGATGAAAATCCGGACAGAGGTGCAAATCTGACGGGTGAGATGCTTCAGGAGGTTTTCCTGATGCGGGATGATGAATATGCCCGGTATCTCAGACCGCTTTTTTACTATCTCGGGAAATTTATCTATCTTTCGGATGCTTATCAGGATGTTGAAAAGGATGCTGAGTCAGGGGATTACAACCCTTATGCGGCACTTCAAAACGATCCGGCATTTGACGACAGGGTGCTCAGTCATCTGGAGAGCGTGATGGGAGAGTGCGTGCGTTCATTCGAGATGCTGCCTCTTTTCAGGCACAGGGCGATCCTGCAGAATATTCTGTATGCGGGCGTCTGGCTGAATGCTTCCAAAACCAGACAGGAAAGGTTGAACCGGAAAAAAGATGTATTTTGATCCGTATCAGGTCCTCGGCGTTTCTGCCAACGCCAGTGATGACGAAGTAAAAAAAGCATACAGAACGCTGAGCCGGAAATATCATCCGGATGCCAATGTGAACAATCCGAACAGGGAGCAGGCTGAGGAAAAGTTCAAGCAGGTCCAGCAGGCCTATGATCAGGTCATGAAGATGCGTAAGGACGGAACCTCCTCCTACGGCTATCAGGATCAGGCAAACGGCTACGGAAGCTCCTACGGCTACCGTCAGGATCAGTCCGGTTTCGGCGGATTCGGAGGCTTCGGCCCGTTCGGCGGCTTCGGCGGTTTTCAGAATTCGTACGGCCGTCAGAATGCCGGGAACGTCAACGAACCGTTGGAATTCACGGCTGCGCAGAATTATATTCAGGCCGGTCATTATCAGGAGGCGCTGAATGTTTTGAACCGGATGGACGGACAGTACAGAAACGCAAAATGGTATTATCTCCGCGCACTGGCAAATTCCGGCCTCGGCAACCAGATGAATGCTATGGAGGATGCCCGGACCGCTGCGGATCTCGAGCCGAACAACATGCAGTACAGAAGTCTTCTGCAGCAGCTTCAGTCCGGCGGGACGTATTACCGTTCTGTCAGCAGCGATTTCGGAAGAGGCGACGTGATGGGATCGGATCTCTGCATGTCCTTATGCATGCTGTCTCTCTGCTGCCCCTGCAACGGCCCCTGCTGAAAAACAGCGTATATCAAGAATCAATCATTTCGGGAGGCTGCGGCTTCAACATGAAAAAATATCTCGTATGCGTACTGACAGTGCTTCTTTCTGCGGTACTCATGCTTTCAGGATGTCATAAAGACAAAGACAGAGAAAAAGAACAGGACACAGGATCGGATACGGCAGCGTCTTCCAATCTGCAGTCACAGGATGTGCTGACGGAAAATACAGAGGAACCTTCGGAAGAACCTTCTTCGGACGTGTCTTATGCAGTTCTGAAAAAAGTCACGTCCCGCGTGAATTTCAGAAGTCAGCCGGACGTGAATTCGGAAAGCTTCGGTGTTCTGGACACGGGAACACTTGTCACGGTCCTTTCGGAAGGAGAGAGCTGGGATCACGTGTCCTTTAACGGGCAGGAAGGATATATCGCAAACGAATATCTGGCTCCTTCGGGAGAGCAGACCGCATCACAGCAGCCGGTCACGCCTCCGGAAACACAGCCGACTCAGCCGTATACGCCTTCTCAGGATCCGTCATCAGCGCAGGGAAGCTTCAGCGTGCCGCTCTATCAGGATCCGAATAACGGCCTTCTTGCCGACTGCGGTCTGTTTTCGGTCGCCGGACTTCCGAACAAGTCGATTCCTTACGGAAACGACTGGGACGACAAGGACGAAACGGGACTTCCGAACGGTGTGCACTACTATGAGAGCCTGTATTCTAAATATTATCCGGTCTACCGGATCAAAACAGCGGAAAAGCTTCTGTATCTGACGATGGACGAAGGCTATGAAGCCGGATATACGCCCGTCATTCTGGATATTCTGAAGGAAAAGAACGTCAAGGCGGTCTTTTTCCTGACAAAACAGTTTGTGGACAGTGATCCTGAGCTTGTACAGCGCATGGTCAATGAAGGACACATTCTCGGAAACCATACCTGCGCGCATCCGTCGGGCGGCTATCCGCTTACCGTGGACGCAAACGGCATCCAGTGCTTTATCGATGATGTGTCAAAGCTTCATAAAATGGTCTATGACCAGTTCGGCTATACGATGCGTCTGTTCCGTTTTCCGGAGGGCGAATCTTCGGAACTTCTGATGGCGGAACTCTGCAATCTGGGATATACTTCGGTCTTCTGGAGCTATGCGCATAAGGATTATGTGCTGACGGATCAGCCGGAGGTCGGCGTCACGCTGGACCGCTGTCTGAGCCACATGGCGCCGGGAGCTGTGTATCTTCTGCACGCGGTATCGGAAAGCAATACATACGCGCTTGCGGATTTCATCGATCAGGCACGCGCCGCCGGTTATGAATTCGGGGTATTTCCGGTGGATCAGGTGTCGGCAAGATAAACTAAGGGGAGAGAGCAGTGAAAGAGAAATTTCAGTCGTTTTTTGATAATCTGAACGCGGACGCGGTCTTTCTGATCTCCGGCCTCCTGATCGGTGCGCTGGTGGTCACGGCCGTTCTTTATACCGTACTGACAACAAAGGCAGTCTCGGATAAAGCGGAGGATCCGTATCCTTTGAAAGAGGAGGCAGCGGTCCTTCAGGAACAGGGCAACGAGTCACAGGACCCGGCTCCGGGCGATGTGCTTCCCGGAAATGAGGCAGAGGATAACGGGCAGACTGAGGATGCTCAGAATGCGGATGCTGAGAATGCGGATGTACAGGAAGATCCCGGTGATGCAGCCGGTTCTCCGGATCAGGAGGGAAACGGCGGTCAGGAGATCGCACAACAGCCTCCGCAGTCCGAAGGCACGGAGACGCAGCCTTATGTACCCGAGACACAGCCTCCGGTTACGGAGACGCAGCCTTATGTACCCGAAACGCAGCCTCCGGTACAGCAGCCTTCTGTACAGCAGCCGCCTCTTTACAGCGGTCCGATCCGTGCGCTTTCACAGGACGAGATCAATGCGATCCGTGCATCTTACGATAATACCGTTAACGGCTTCGGCATCGGCCTGAATGCAGGATCGGTGGACGCGTGGAACCGTCCCTACGGTGCGCTCGATATCATGAACCGCTGTGCAGGCTCCAACGTCGTCTGCTTCTGCGGAAACGAGTCCTCCAACACGGTCGCATTTACGTTCCAGGCCGGCATGGAGACCGGTTACACCGGACAGGTGCTTGATATTCTGGCAGCCTACGGCGTCAAGGGAACCTTCTATATCACCGAATATTATCACCGTACCGCATCCGCCAATGTCTGGCGTATGATCAACGAAGGGCATGAGGTGGGCAGCCATTCCTACCGCTGTCCGGATCAGGGCATTGCGTACAGTTCTCTGGAAGAGCAGATGAACGATGCACTCATGATGCAGAATCTGATGCAGGAAAACTACGGTTATACCATGCACAAGTACAATTACAACTCCGGTTACTGGTCAGCGGCCTCCGTGGCCATGATGTCCACGATGGGCTACGAAGTCTGCTTCTGCAGTTCGAACTACGGCGATTACCCGGTCGACCAGTATTTTGATCCGAATGCAACGCTTGCCGCACTGGAGAGGAATCTGCATCCCGGCTGCGTATACTGCTTCCACATGACGAATCCGATCACGCCCTCGATCCTGCCCGGTCTTATCGAGTACTGCAGAAACATGGGCTACACCATTATTC
>JAZUFC010000189.1:0-3637 GCA_045640465.1 Lachnospiraceae bacterium
GCGCAGAGTCTTCTGCAGGTCCCAACCGTTGATATCAAGTTTCTCGCTGATCGGGAGTTCAATCACATCCCGCATCTTTTCGAGTTTCAGATATTCTTCCTTCCTTTTTACATATATGAATCGGACATCATAGTCGCTGTCCGGGGACGCGAATCCCCAGGCACGACCGCCGGATTCCACGGCAAGAAGGATCTTTACATCCTGTTCTTTTTCAATCTGTTTCAGTTTGCTGATGATCAGCTCTCTCATAGGAATACACCCCCTTCTTCTCAGGGAAGATTCTGTCAGAGAGCGGAGACCATCCTGCTGACAGATTCATCCCTGATCATTTTTTAAAAGATATTTGTTGCTCACGACCTTCATGGACAGCGCCGCAGAAATCCGATTACTGAATACCGGTTCGGTGGGTCTGATCACGATTCCTTCTTTCTTTCCTCCGTTCGGATATTCTCCGTCTGCTCTTGCAAGAAGCGCTTCTACGGACGGATACTTTTCGTCAAGATCCATGCCGACTTCCTCGATCGGAACAGTCAGAAGGTCAAGTGTCTCACAAATATCCTGCATGGTCCTTAAGCCCACTCTGTACCCGTCGATCCGAACAGTGAACACATACCATTCCGGTTTCTTCAGTTTCAGTCTGTTGGACTGGATCCCTTCGCCGCAGAATTCCCCCTGAAGAACAAGCGCTTTGATTCCGCGTTCCTGCATCAGTTTCCGCATTTTGCTTTCCAGCTCACGTTCCTTCAAAAGGTTGTAAAGATCGGATTTCCCATCGTCCTTATACTCATAGTTATGACCGGTCACATGGAATATACCTTCCTCATCGATACTGCAGGAATGAGAGCTTCCGTCCATCTTGGTACTGATGTAGTATTCAAGGCCGTGAAATTCTCTGATCAGTTCCGGTTCCGCCTGCACACGGGTTTCATCGGTCTTTGGAACATCAGTCGGCAGCTCGCCGATGATGGTTCCCTGAGTGCTCAGACGTTCCGGGATCTCCCATTTATGAACTCCCAGAATATCTGTTACATCCATTGCTTCGATGATCTCCGTTCCGGCAAGCTCCGGGAATGCAGAGACCGGCAAAATCAGTCCCTGAGAGATCTGTCCGCGAAACTTCAGGGTGCGGATCCGGAATCCTTCTCCTAAAAATTCACTCTTCTTATAACTGTTTGCCCGCATGAATTCAAACTCAGGACGAACCGGCAGGAAACTGTCGATCTCAAAATAGACTCCAAGTTCCATAGGCTTAAACTGCCCCTTGTTCACTACACACTGCCATCCAAGCACATGTGCAAGCTCGATCCGGTCTGCATCCGGGATGGGTTCCAGTTTCCATATTTTCTGTATAGTTGCTAACTTTCTCATGATTCTTTACCTTTACTTTTCATAATCTCTTTTCAATTCACTATCTGTTTCAGATGAAGTCACTATCGATCGCGGGATTCCCTGAAAATCACCCGTTACAGTATCGATCAGCAAAAACTCGCTTGTCCCGATAGATTCTCCATCTCTGTACGTGGAGAAAACATCACAGGAAATTATATTTCTGTTCTTTCTGATTACTTCAACCGGTGTATGTCCGACGACCTGAAGAATATTTCCGGGCTCATACATCCGGCGTCTTCCGTACTGAGGCCGCAGCCAGAGAGGTGAATCATCACACCACAGTTCATCACATCCAAGCGCGTTTACCTTTTCAAGGACCCTGTTAACATCAGAATACTCTGATTCCTGTACAAATTTCCGGACAAACAGTTCTGAAAGACCGCCGTGAGAGAACAGTATCCTGTCTATTCGATGAACAAACGTCAATTGCTTTTCATCCGGCAGTGCTTCCCGTAAGTTCCTGAGCTTTTCATTCACGATTCCGGATGCTGCAAAAGAATATCCGGTCTCTCTCATATTCCAAACGTAACAGATATCATGATTTCCATAGCACCAACGAGTTTCCGGGAACTTTTTTGCGAAAGCGATGGCAGCATCATAGGTCTTCATATACAGGTCCAGATTCAGCTGCTGATTCCAGTCGTCAGCGATATCCATAAGGCATACTGCCCGGTCAGCGATTCCGTCCTTCATAAGCAATGAAGCATTTTCAAACATATAGGGTTTCAAATGTACATCCGGTATTACAAGCACTTTCATGTTTTGGTCCTTTCAAATCAACTAATATAAAATAAAGGACAGGGATGGACTCGAACCATCGATGTTTCCGATGTGGCTGCCATACAGTCAGCTGCGCTCGCCGCTGTGCTACCCGCCCCAAATTGACCCCCGCCGGACTCGAACCGTGCATCCCAGCCTTGAAAGGGCTGTGTCCTGACCGTTTAGACTAGGGGGCCTCATTGAACCTGCAATTTACTGCAGGTCCGTTAGGTTTATCTTTTTCAAGCGCCGATCAGCATCTCGACGGTTCTCTCTATGACAAGGATATCATCGATCTTGACCTGCAGGATCTCCGCCAAAACCACCAGATTGTCGATGGTCGGCATGGCAGTTCCTCTCTGCCACTTGTATATGGCCTGCGGAGTCCCGAAGCCAAAGATCACCTGCAGATCCTTTACGGAAAGACCTGCGGCCTTTCTCATCCTCTCAATGTTCTTTCCGGTTGCCACCATGTCGATGGTGGGTATCATAACCATGTTGTACTCCTTTCCGGCATCTCTGACTGATGCCGGAAAAGCATCAGTCAGAGGCCTTAAAATTATAAATCGGTTTCAATACTTCGATGACATCCACAGAGTCCCGGATCACATCGATGATATCTTTCAGTGACTTATAAGCCATCGGTGCTTCATCAAGTGTGCTCTCGTTGACAGATGTGGTATAGATTCCCGTCATTGCATCCTTATAATCATCCAATGTAAGCGTTTCCTTCGCCTTGGTTCTCGACATCAGACGGCCTGCACCATGAGGTGCTGAAAAGTTCCATTCCGGGTTTCCCTTACCGACTGCAAGTACGGAACCGTCCCTCATATTGATCGGGATCAGGACCTTTTCGCCCTTATGCGCTGCGATCGCACCCTTTCTTAAAATCATCTCATCCGTATCAATGTAATTATGGATCGTGTGAAAGCCGCCCGTTCCTGTCATACCGGTTCTTTCCAGAATGATCTCCGCCATTTTTTCACGGCTCCGAACTGCAAAACGCTGACAGATCTCCACATCATGAAGGTAATCTTCAAGATACTTTCCTTCCAGAAAACACAAATCTTCCGGCATAGCAGTCTCGCTTTCATACACCTGCCATTTCAGCTGTTTTAATGCAGTCTGGATCTCCGACTTTCTTCCCTGCTCCTTATAGGTACGGATGATCTCGTCACGCTTTTCAAGATAGTCACCGTAGCCGCGGCTTAAGTTGATTGCCAGCTTCTGATAGATTTCGGCAACCTGCTTTCCAAGGTTCCGGCTGCCCGAATGGATGACCAGATACTTCGTACTATCGGAAGCTTCATCGATCTCAATGAAATGATTACCGCCGTTATTCCGATATCGGCATAACGGCGGTTATGCCGATTGATTAATTATTCCGATATTTTTGAAGATATTTCGATTTCCTAGGACTAATGTTTCAAAAATATCGGAATAATTTTTTATGCCAAGCCATACAGCTTCTTCATTGCATCTTCATCAT
>JAZUFC010000190.1:0-3348 GCA_045640465.1 Lachnospiraceae bacterium
AGGTCTCTGCACAGCCTGCGCATGAGCCGGAGAACTCAAGGAGAGGCTTCTTGTACTGAGAACCGACGGTCGTTGCGGTATTGGCAACTTCTGCCTTCTCGGTAACTTCTGCCACACAGTAATCGAATACTGCCTGCTGGTCGTCCTGGGTTTCACGCGGAACCATCTTCAGGGACTTGGTCGGGCAGACACCGATACAAACGCCGCAGCCCATGCAGTCCATCGGAGAGATTGCAAGAGTATAGGTGTATTCGGTCTTAACGATCTTTCTCGGACCCTGCTTCATGTTTGCCGGAGCAGCTGCAACTTCTTCATCAGTCAGAGCGAACGGACGGATGGTTGCATGCGGGCAGACGAATGCGCACTGGTTACATTCAGCACACTTCGTGGGATCCCATTCAGGAACAGAAACAGCAACACCGCGCTTTTCGTATGCGGAAGCGCCCTGCTCGAAAGTACCGTCCAGATGATCCTGGAATGCGGAAACCTTTACGCTGTAACCGTCCATCTTGCCTGCGGGCTCCATGATCTCGGTAACCTGCTTGACAAGCTTTGCGTCGCCTTCGTACTGAACATCAGCAGCTTCGTCAACTGCATCAGCCCAGTCAGCGGGAACGTCGATCTTCACATAAGCATTGACACCGAGGTCGATTGCCTTGTGGTTCATGTCAACGACATCCTGGCCCTTCTTCAGGTAGGACTTCGTTGCAGCATCTTTCATATGCTGAACAGCTTCTTCGATGGGCATTACGTTTGCAAGAGCAAAGAATGCAGCCTGAAGAGTGGTGTTCGTACGCTTGCCCATGCCGATAGATGCAGCAAGGTCGATAGCGTTGATGGTGTAAAGCTGAATGTTGTTCTGAGCGATATAGCGCTTGGTCTCAGCATTCATCTTCTCTGCAAGCTCTGCAGCATCCCACTGGCAGTTGATCAGGAATGCGCCGCCGGGCTTAACGTCATTGACCATCTTGTAGCCTTTTTCAATGTAGGACGGATTGTGGCAAGCCACGAAGTCAGCCTTATTGATGTAGTACGGGCTCTTGATAGCCTTGTCGCCGAAACGCAGATGAGAAACGGTGATACCGCCGGTCTTCTTGGAGTCATACTGGAAGTATGCCTGAACGAACTTGTCGGTATAGTCGCCGATGATCTTGATGGAGTTCTTGTTGGCACCGACAGTACCGTCGCCGCCGAGACCCCAGAACTTGCACTCGATGGTGCCTTCTGCTGCGGTGTTCGGAGCGGGCTTTTCTTCCAGAGACAGGAAGGTCACATCATCATTGATGCCAAGGGTGAAGTGCTTCTTCATGTCATCCTTTGCAAGCTCGTCATAAACTGCGAATACGGATGCGGGCGGGGTATCCTTGGAACCTAAGCCGTAACGGCCGCCGATCACCTTGATGCCTTCGCGGCCGGTCTCGGAAAGAGCGGTCACAACGTCAAGATACAGAGGCTCGCCGAGAGCGCCGGGCTCATTTGTTCTGTCGAGAACAGCGATCTTCTTAGCGGTTGCGGGGATAGCTTCAACAAGCTTGTCTGCGCAGAAAGGACGGTACAGGCGAACCTTTACAAGGCCGACCTTCTCTCCCTTTGCGGTCAGGTAATCGATAACTTCCTCTGCTACGTCGCAGATGGAACCCATAGCGATGATGACGCGTTCTGCGTCCGGAGCGCTGTAGTAGTTGAAAAGCTTGTAATCTGTGCCGAGCTCTTCATTTACTTTGCCCATGTATTCTTCAACAACTGCGGGAAGTGCATTGTAGTATTCGTTAGCAGCTTCTCTGTGCTGGAAGAAGATATCATCATTCTCATGGCTGCCGCGCATTACCGGATGTTCCGGATTCAGAGCGCGCTTACGGAATGCTTCAACAGCATCCATATCGACCATGCTCTTCAGATCTTCGTAATCCCAGATGTCGATCTTCTGGATCTCGTGAGATGTACGGAAACCGTCGAAGAAGTTCAGGAACGGAACGCGGCCCTTGATTGCTGCAAGATGAGCAACTGCACCGAGGTCCATAACTTCCTGCGGATTGGTTTCGGCAAGCATAGCAAAACCGGTCTGACGGCATGCGTATACGTCTGAATGATCACCGAAGATATTCAGTGCATGGCTTGCCACGCAGCGTGCTGATACGTGGAAAACTGCGGGGAGCAGTTCGCCGGCGATCTTATACATGTTCGGGATCATCAGAAGAAGACCCTGAGAAGCGGTATAAGTCGTGGTAAGAGCGCCTGCTGCCAGAGAGCCGTGAACAGTACCGGAAGCACCGGCTTCTGACTGCATCTCTGCAACTTTTACGGTCGTGCCGAAAATGTTCTTCTGTCCCTGTGCTGCCCACTGATCTACATAGTCAGCCATCGGGCTGGACGGAGTGATCGGATAAATGCCCGCTACTTCGGTAAACGCATAAGAAACGTGAGCCGCAGCATTATTTCCGTCCATGGTTTTCTTTTTTCTAACAACCATTTTGAAAATTCCTCCTTGTATTAATAACGTACCATTTAAGACTTCCGGCAGGCCGGTTATATGGTAAGCGCATATCTTGTTATATTATATGCCCCCTCGGCCGTTTTTTCAACAGATATTTCTGCTCTCAGGCAAAAAAACTGATGTCTGATACTCCGGAAGACTGTTTTTTGAAGCAGTTTTTTCATTGACTTTTCCCTCCCCGCTCCTTATACTTCTGATAAAGAGGAGACAATGATATGATCAGAATCAGTTATGCAGGCTGCAATACAGCGGAAAGTGAATTCACGCGGGTGAACCGACCGGACGGAAGCGGAGACTATCTCCTGCTTTATTTTCTGACGCCCATGGATGTGCTGACGGAAGACGATATCGAGGAAGCCGCTCCGGGCTCCTGCATCATCTATTCCCCCGGGATGCATCAGGACTATTCCGCCGTCCGCGATTTCCGTCTGAGTTATGTCCGCTTCACGATTCCCGAAGAGGAGATGGCCCTCTATCATATTCCGGTAAACCGGGTCTTCTATCCGGAGGAGCAGGATGTTTTCTACCAGTCTCTTTACGAGCTGGAACAGGAATTCTTTACGCGCGATTCCTTTTTTGAGGAACAGCTCGATTCCATCATGCGCCGCCTTCTGATCGGTCTTTCCAGACAGTTCCGCACGGAGGCGATCGAGGACGATCATACCCGCCGCCTGTTCGGTCTCTTCCTGCAGGCACGCTACACCATGCTTTCCAACTGCGAAAAGGAATGGGCCTCCACCAACATGTGCGATATGGTCTCCCTGTGCCGCAGCCAGTTCTATAAATACTATCTGAACTTTTTCGGCGTATCGCCGATGGCGGATCTGACCCGCGCGCGCATCGACAAGGCCAAA
>JAZUFC010000191.1:0-5851 GCA_045640465.1 Lachnospiraceae bacterium
TCCGCGGGGCAAGGCCTGAGATCATGCTGGACTTTCCGAAGGATTTTCCGGGCTGCGAACAGATCCCGCTTCCTGTCAATTACCGTTCCGGCACGGCGATCGTAGACGCGTCACTGAGGCTGATCCGCCATAACAGGGACCGCTATGAAAAGAGGATCCGTGCGGCAAAAAGCACAGCCGGTGAAGTGCGGGCACAGAGGTTTCCGGGAGAACGGGAGGAATCGCAGCAGATCGCGGCACAGATCCTGAAGGAGCATGAAAGCGGCGTTCCTTTCGGACAGATGGCGGTGCTCGTCCGGACAAACAGAAGCGCGCCGGGGATCGCGGGCGCGCTGAGTCTTTCACAGATCCCGTACTGCCTGCGGGAAGGGGCGCCTGACATCTTCCGGCATTTTATCGTGCGCCCGGTCTTTGCCTGCCTGAATTTTGAAGAGGGAAATCACAGCCGGGAGAACTTTCTGCGTTTTATGAACACCCCGAACCGGTATTTCCGGCGGGAGGATCTTCCTGATGAGGAAGTGGATCTTCCCGGGCTGCAGAGGCGCTTTGCAGCGGACGGAGCACGCTCCTTTATGGCAGAACGGGTGCGCTTCCTTTCTTATCAGCTGGATTTTCTGAAACGGATGCGGACGCCCTTTGCGATGATCAATTACTTCCGGAAAGCAATGGAGTATGACAGTTACGTGAAGCTCTATGCCGGAGAACACGGGATCGAAGAAGGGCCTCTTCTGGAGACGCTTGACGAACTGCAGGCATCTTCGGAGGGCTTCGATACCGTAAGAGAGTGGTATCGTCATATCGCCCGTCTGACAAGAGAACTGGATGAGCAGGCAAAAAACAGAAGAACGGATGAAGACCGTGTGATGATCGAGACCATTCACAGCGCGAAGGGACTGGAGTATGAAGCTGTTTTCATGCCTGACCTGAACGAACGGATCCTGCCGCATGAAAGAGCTCTGACACGGGAGGAGATCGAGGAGGAGCGGCGGATGTTTTATGTGGGAATGACCCGTGCGGTCCGGAAACTGTATCTGTACAGCGTGGAGGAGCGGTACGGAAAAAGACTCGATGCGAGCCGTTTTCTGAAAGAGACGGGCGTTTCGGGGGAATGCAAAATAAATTGACAAGCTTTCATATTATATTTATGATAATAAAAAGATGTCCGCCGGTTCCTCTGAAAAATTCCGGCGGTTTGAAAAGGAGGATGCCATGTCTGTTTATGTTCCGATGCTGTTTAATCACTATTCACCCGATCCGCATGATTATCCGGTCTCCCCGAGAGAGAATCTGATGCTTGCGCTGAATCATAAAAACCCTTACTGGATGCCGAATCTGTATGAAGATTCGCAGATGGTCACGGCAAAGAGCAGCCGCGATATGGCTCCCACAAAGAGCGCCGCAGGCGTCGACTGGTTCGGCACGAACTATGTCTTTTCCAAGGAGATCGGCATCAATATGCCGAACGGCGGCGTATTCGACTGCGTGACTGAGTGGCGTGAAAAGGTGAAATGGCCGGATCTTGATGCGATCGACTGGTCAAAGGATGCGGAAGGCTTTGTGCGTGACGAAAACAAAGCGCTCTATATGCGCATGAGCAACGGTCTTTTCGAGCGTCTGCATGCATTCGAAGGCTTTGAACAGTGTCTTCTTGACATGATCACGGAGACAGAGGAATGCCGCGCGCTTTTCGAACGTCTGGCGGATTACAAGATCGATCTGTTCAATCATATCCGTGACGTGTTCCCGCTTGATTACATCGTGGCAGCGGATGACTACGGCACGGCAAGAGCGCCGTTCTTCTCGAATCAGATGTATGAAGACACGCTTCTGGAGCCCACGAAACGTTTTGTCAAGGCGGTTCAGGCCCGCGGCACAAAGTTTATCGCACACTGCTGCGGCGTGGTGGAACCCTTTATGCCTTACTTTGCGGATGAACTCGGCGTGGACGGCGTGGAGATCCAGGAACTGAACGATCAGGCGAAGATCGCAAGAGAGTACGGTGACCGCTTCGTTGTGGAGGTCAAACCCTCCGACAGCGTGGTCTTTGAGTCGGAAGTCACGGATGAGCAGGTGATCGCGGAAGCAAGAAGGCTTGTTGATACGTTCGGTGCCCAGTCGGTTCCGGGCGGCGGAGGCGTCGTGTCCCTGCGCGCACAGAACGAGCATATCTTCAAACTGATGGAGAATGAAGTCTACCGCTACAGTCTGGAAAAATACAGCGGACTTGCAAGATAAAAAGAGGCACAGCATGAATGTTTCGGATGTAACACAGCAGATCAAGAATTTCGCGCTGACGGAAGCGCGCATGGACAAGGTCGGCATTGCCGGCATCGAGCGTTTCAATGAATCGCCCGAAGGCTTTCATCCCACGGATTTTCTGCCCGGATGCAGGAGTGTGATCGTTTTCTGCACCCGTCTTCCCGACGGCGCGGTGAATGCGACCTTCCGGACCTTTGAGGATCTGAACTACGGTGTACACGGCGTCTACGGCGCATACGGCTATGTCGGCGCACCCAACTACAATCTGCTTTTTGCAAACTACAAGATCGCCCGTTTCGTGGAGAAAGTGACCGGCTGCGCGGCCATGCCCGAGCCTGCGGGCCCGACCCACGGCATGAAGATGATGAGTCTGCGTCACTGTGCGTTTGCGGCGGGACTCGGTGAGTTCGGCTGGAGCAGCCTTTTACTGACTCCCGAATTCGGTCCGAGAAACCGTTTCGGTGCCGTGCTTACGACGGCGGAGCTCGTGCAGGATCCTTTGTATAACGGACCGAAGCTCTGCGATCCCGAAAAGTGCCGCGTCTGTGTGGAGACCTGTCCCACAGGTGCGCTGCAGACGTATGAAAAGGGCGCGGAGCGGATCGTGAAGATCGAGGACAAGGAATGCCGCTACGGTGTCGTCAACTGGGCAAAGTGCCGCATCATGTGCCACGGAACCGGCAGGGATTTTAACGAGAGCGGAGCGGATATCATCCCGGCGGACACGGAAGATCCGCTGAATGAGGATCTTGACAATATCGGTAAATATTACGGACAGAATCCGCGCCGGAATTTCTTCCAGCACAATCCCACGTGGAAGTGCGGAAACTGTCTGTCCTACTGTCCGGTGGGTTCCTGGTATGAAAAGTTCAGAGATACCGGGCTCACGAGCACGGACGTGGACCAGTATATCGATCGGTAAGGAGGCTTTGAAAGCATGAGTTTTACGGAAAACATCAAAAACTATATCCTCGGAAGCCTCAAAATGGATGCTGTCGGCATTGCCCCTGCGGAGGCTCTGGAGGATGAGCGGATCTGCTTTCGCCCGGAGGACATTCTTCCCGGCGCGAAAAGCATCATCGTCTTTCTGAAGCATATCCCGGACGGCGTGGTACAGGCGGCTTTCCGTGCGAAAGAGGATCACAAAGAGGATGCGTTCAGCGTGTACGCCTCCTTCGGACGGGATCTGATGCCGACGATGAATCTGTTTATGATGCAGTTTGACCTGGCACAGTATATTGAGCGTACCTACGGCTATACGACGGTTCCGATCCCTTCGGGACAGAATCATAACGTGACGCCCGGAAATACGGTCCTTCCCGTTTTCGGCGCAGCGCCGAAGTCTGTCGGCGTTCTGAATCCGGCGCGTGCCGCTGTTGCGGCAGGTCTGGGTGAGATCGCATGGAATCAGGCTTTTGTCACGAAGGAGTACGGTCCCCGCGTGGGCATCGGCCTCGTGCTGACCGCAATGGAACTGGAATATGACAGGCCTTATGACGGACCGAAGCTCTGTCATCCGGAGACCTGTGACATCTGCAGGAAAATCTGTCCGATGCATGCGATCTCAGAACCCGGCAGAACGGAAAGCTATGACGTCGCCGGGAAAACATACGAGACCGGGTGCCTGAATGAAAACGCCTGCGCGGTGGCTTCGATGGCGTTCCGGAAAGAGTTTTCCGGAAAAGCGGAAGCGGCGGACCTGATTCTTTCCGACGATCCCTCCGATGAAGAACTGGCGGAGGCATACGCGAAGAAGCCGATGAATCATTATGCGCTGAATCACGATCCGAACTATTACTGTGATCTCTGCATGCTGTACTGTCCGCTCGGCTCCTGGGAGGAGCATTTCGGAAAGAAGGGGCTTTCCTCCTTCGGAAAAGACAGGTCGGGAAAGGAGGCACTGTGATGAAGCAGATCCTGATCCATGCGGGCTTCCGGAAGGAGCCTGTATACCCTTACAGCGGCGAGCACATCTTTAAGGTCCTGAATTTCCGGAGCAATGTGGAGAGCCACGATTTCCGCTTTACGGAGATCCGCGGCGAGCGCGGTGATTTCTACGGCCTCGACAATAATTCCTGGATAAAGAGCCTCGGAAACGACCGGTATGTGACTGACTGGACGGACGAGGAACGGTGGGGCCGCGTCGAAGAAGTGGAAACGGATGAGGCAGGAAACGTGCTGTCTTCCGAAAACCTCGGCTTTGTGCTTCTCAGGGTCGACCGGAATCGCGGACTGCTCTGATCGGAGGTGAATGCGGTGAATATCAAAGAAACTGTCAGAACACGGATCAAAACAGAATATGATATGGATCTTGCGGGCTTTGCATCTGCGGCAGCGCTTGCAGACGAGCCTGCGGGACACAGACCGGAGGAGCTTCTGCCCGGCGCAAAGACGGTCATCGTGATGGGAAGAAGTCTTGCGGACGGTGCGGTCCAGTCAGCCTTCCGCGTGCTGGAGGAGAATAAAAAAGTCTCGCAGAGCTCCTATGCGGCCTATGCAAACGATCTTGCGCCGAATATCCTGATGGTGAATGCGGTCTATCAGCTCTGCTGCGAACTGGAGGATCAGTACGGGTGCGTGGCGATGCCCTGTCCCTTCAATGTTCAGCAGAGCATGGTCTGGGATCATGCGCCCGGAAACTTTTTTGCAGACCCCTACTGTCAGGGCATGCCGCTCAATATCTACAGGGCGGCGCTTGCGGCGGGGCTCGGTGAATTCGGCTGGAGCAACCGCTTCGTGACGCCGGAATTCGGCCCGCGCATCCAGCTTGCCGCGATCCTCACGGATCTTAAGATCGAACCTGATGAACCGTATGCGGGTCCGAAGCTCTGTGATCCCGAAAAATGCGGTATATGCTCAAAACTCTGCCCGACCTGTGCGATCCCGTCTTATGAAAGCGGTTTAAAGAAGACTGTAACGGCAGCCGGAAAGACGCAGGAGATCGCGGACATCAATGCAAATGCCTGTACAGTGGCGGCTGTCGCGTTCCGCAAGGAGTTTCAGGGACGCGTTCCCGTGCCGGATCTGATCCTCACGAACGATCCGACGGACGAAGAGCTTTCCGAAGCTTTCCATAAGAAACCGGCGAACGGCGTCTCGGTCGAACATTATCCGAGATATATGTGTGAGCGCTGTCTTCTCTACTGTCCGCTCGGTTCCTGGAAGGAACGCTTCAAGGATCCCGGCTTTACCTCCTTCGATCCGGACAATCTTTAAATGAAATGCGAAAGCGGCGTGACCTCTGCCTGAAGTCACGCCGCTTTTATCACAGATCTGCTGTTGTTTACTGAATGCTTTTTACATAATTCAGCGGCGACATGCCGCAGTGCTCCTTGAAGGTGCGGGAGAAATGCTGGATGGATGCGTAGCCGCAGCGCTCAGCGACTTCGCCGACCTTGAGCTCGCGGTTCGTCAGAAGGTCTTTGGCCTTGTCGATGCGCGCGCGGGTCAGATCCGCCATCGGCGATACGCCGAAAAAGTCCAGATAGTATTTATAGAACTGGCTGCGGCTCAGGGAGACCATTTCGCACATGTTGGTGGAGGCCCATTCCTTTTCGCAGTTGGAAAGCATGGTAAAACGTGCTTCCAGGAA
>JAZUFC010000192.1:0-3013 GCA_045640465.1 Lachnospiraceae bacterium
ACGATCCGACTTAGAATCAGATGTCCGCAGCATGTCTGCCGGACGTATATTACGAAGGCGATCTGGCAAGAATGATGAGTCCGGTTTCTCTTTCCGGGAAATATGCACATGAAAAAATGACTCTGACAGTACTTAGCGATAAGAAGTCATACCGGGTCACGTCAGGAGATGAATACGAAAAATTCAGGGAACTGGCTTCCCGGATCGCAGTATATCCGGATCAGTCCGGCATTTACAGAAACGATGACATTGACGGAAAACGGGTGCTGCTGTTTGCCGATTCAATGCTGTATGCTTTCACGGAAAGCATGCTGGCCGAAAACTTTTCGGAGCTTGTGATGCTGTGGACCTATTCGATCAGTCAGGAGGCGATCGATCTTTTCAAGCCGGATATCGTGATCATGGATGTTTCCGAACGCCGGATCAATTATACGCTCGGAAACAGCAATCTTGATTTTATTTCACAATGAGGAGACGGACAGCCCGCCCTTCGAAGCGGATGAATGATCTCATGAAAGGAATAAACACCGTTGTATACATTTAAGGAATTGAAAAAAGCTTCAAAAATGACTGTGGATGCAAAAGAGATCCGTCTTGCGGTGCTCGGAAACTCCGCCACGCAGTTTTTCTCAAAAGCGATCGAAGGCTGTGCCAGACTGTCCGGACTGAACCTGAACGTATATGATACCGACTATAATCAGATCGATATGCAGCTTCTGAATGATCAGTCGGAAGTATACCGGTTCATGCCGGATGAGATCCTTCTGTTTCTCGCGACAGACAAGATCTACGAGGAATTTCTGGATCTTCCGCTTCAGGAACGCAGCATGTTCGCGGAAAACATGCTTTCAAAGATCGAGGGTTACTGGGATCTGATCACCGCGCATTCAAAGGCCAGGATCCTGCAGACAAATTTTACGGAGATCGAGGACAACGCTCTCGGTCAGTATTCCTGCAAAACGCCTGTGACGTTCATCTATCAGATCAGGAAGCTGAATTATCTTCTGAACGAAGCTATGAGCAGCAGAAAAAACGTATATCCTGTCGATCTTCTTGCGGTGCAGAACCGCGAGGGAGAACGGTCTTTCTATGATGCTTCAGTTTATTATCATGCCAAAATGACGATCTCCATGGATGTTCTGCCGTATGCCGCAAAAGCAGTGACGGATGTTTTGAGATCTATGGAAGGAAAGATCAAAAAATGTGTCATTCTGGATCTTGACAACACGCTCTGGGGCGGTGTGATCGGAGATGACGGCCTCGGAGGGATCCAGATCGGTGAACTCGGTGCCGGCCATGCTTATCAGGATCTTCAGAGATGGCTGAAGCAGCTGAAAGAGCTCGGCATCATACTGGCGGTCTGCAGCAAAAACAATGAAGATACCGCAAAGGAACCTTTCGAAAAGCATGATGAAATGATCCTGAGACTTTCGGACATTTCCGTATTTGTGGCAAACTGGGACGATAAGGCTTCCAATATCAGAATGATTCAGGAAAGTCTGAATATCGGCATGGATTCGATCGTTTTTGTGGATGACAATCCGTTCGAACGGGATCTGGTACGGAAGATGCTTCCCGGTATCGAAGTGCCCGAACTTCCTGAGGATCCTGCCTTATATCTTTCTTTCCTTCAGGAATGCAATTATTTTGACACGGTCTCCTTTACCGGTGCGAATTCGGACAGAACAGAACTGTATCAGGCTGAATTTGAAAGAAAGAAGCTGCAGAAGACTTACGCTTCGATCGATGATTATCTGACCGGTCTTGAAATGAAAGGAGAGGCAAAGCCCTTCGATCCTGTACGCTTTGCAAGGATCGCACAGCTTTCGCAGCGTTCGAACCAGTTCAATCTGCGTACAGTCCGCTATACTGAAGATGAGATCGAAAGGATCGCGGGAGACGACCGTTTCATTACACTGTATTACACATTAAAAGACAAGTTCGGCGATCACGGTCTGGTCTCCGTTGTGATCATGGAGAAGCGCGGAGAGGATGAAGCGTTTGTGGATACGTGGCTCATGAGCTGCAGAGTACTGAAGCGCGGAATGGAGGAATATATCGTCAATAAGATGATCGGTGCCGCGAAGAAAGCCGGGATCCGCAGAGTTTATGCCGAATATATTCCCACAGAAAAGAACAGAATGGTTGAGAAGATCTATAATACCATGGGCTTCACGGAGTACGAAGACAGAAAGTATTATGCGGATACGGAATCATTTACCGAACTGAAAAACTATATAGGAGATGCCGAAGATGAGCAGAAGTGAAATTTTAAAACAGATCGAAGAGATCCTGCAGGATGAGTTTGAAGACGACGGAATCGAAGTCACCGACGAGACTTCGGCTGCGGATATTGAGGAATGGGACAGCCTTGCACACCTGAGTATCATTCATGAAGTCGAAACGGCGTTCCATATCCGCTTTACGATCGGCGAGATCCAGGAGTTCAAAAACGTCGGTGAAATGGCAGATTCCATCGAAAAGCACATGAAAGGTTAAGAGACCGTAGAACGGATACTTGTAATGACACCGTAAAACAGCGGCGGTATATACACGAAACAGACAGAAAGGAGGAAACAGATGACCGGATACAGATATCGGAAAAAAACGGCAGCCATTCTGGCAGGTATTCTGATGATCTCTGCCATTCTGTCCTTCTTTCCGACGGATGCTTATGCCGTTGTCCCCGGCGAGTATAAGAAGACCTCTTATTCACGGGCAGTGGATGCATCGGGCATTCATGAAGTCTTTCCGGAGGATTACTGGGCCGGCCTTGATGCACTGGCATCCTTACATCCCGGCTGGCGCTTCATCGCACTGTATACGGGATTGAAATTTGAAGATGCGTTTTCCGGAAACTTTTACGAAAAAGATCCCGCAAATTCCGAACTGTATCCCGCCCGCAATCTGATCCAGCTCGTGGAGGATGAGAGCGTTTATTATTACAGACCTTCCTCGTGGATGTCCACCACGATCAAGGGCTCTTTCAATTTTGCTGAAAACAGCTGGACAG
>JAZUFC010000193.1:0-8444 GCA_045640465.1 Lachnospiraceae bacterium
GGAAGGTGCCCTGAACGCCAAGAAGTCTGCCGTGACGTGCCGCTCTTCTTAACAGTCTTCTTAATACATAGCCTCTTCCGTTATTGGAGGGCATGATGCCGTCGGAGATCATGAAGGTCACGGAACGGATATGATCCGTGATGATACGGATGGAGATATCCGACTTCGGATCGGACTTGTATGCCACACCCGTGATCTCGCCGACATGGTTCGTAAGTGCCGCAAGCGTATCCACGTCGAACATGGAATCCACGTCCTGACAGACGACCGCCAGACGCTCAAGACCCATACCGGTATCGATGTTCTTCTGGATCAGCTCGGTATAATTGCCCTTGCCGTCGTTGTTGAACTGTGTGAATACGTTGTTCCAGATCTCCATATAACGGTCACAGTCACAGCCGACCGTACAGGTGGGCTTGCCGCAGCCGTACTTTTCGCCTCTGTCATAATAGATCTCGGAGCAGGGACCGCAGGGACCTGAACCGTGTTCCCAGAAGTTGTCTTCCTTGCCTAAACGGAAAATGCTTTCCTTCGGAATGCCGATCTCCTTGTTCCAGATATCGAATGCTTCATCATCATCCTGATAGACGGACGGATACAGACGGTTCGGATCCAGACCGACGACCTCAGTCAGGAATTCCCATGACCAGTGGATCGCTTCTGTCTTGAAATAATCTCCGAAGGAGAAATTGCCGAGCATCTCAAAAAAGGTGCCGTGTCTTGCGGTCTTGCCGACATTCTCGATATCACCCGTACGGATGCACTTCTGGCAGGTGCACACACGGCGGCGCGGAGGGATCTCCTGACCGGTGAAGTAGGGCTTCAGGGGCGTCATGCCTGCATTGATGATGAGTACGCTGTCATCGTTCTTCGGTACCAGCGGGAAGCTGTTCATGCGAAGATGTCCCTTCTTTTCGGAAAAGAACTGAAGGAACATTTCTCTTAATTCGTTAACCCCGTATTTTTTCATAACTGTTGCGCGTTTGTCCGCGCCTCCTCCTCTTTATGTAAATTTAGATTTTAAAGACCAAAGAAACTGAAATTCTTTCTGCTGCGTTCCGTTTCGCCGCTTCTCTCCGCCATCTTCTGTATCCTTCTGGCAAGATACCGGTCATAAAGATCCGAGAACAGATCGATGAAGATCGGCGCAACGGTAATGGTACCGATCAGGATCAGAACACCCGGAAGGGAAATGGAGGTGAGCTCCAGTATCCTCTGGGTAATGATCATGATCAGAAGGTAGACAAGCTCCATCGTGTACGCGATCAGCCGCCGGTAAGGCGACATCGGGGAATAGATCCTTCTCAGCATGAAGAAATAGATCCAGCCCATACAGAGCACGCAGATCGTGGAAAGCATCTCCCCGTTCTGTCCGTCGATGATCAGACCGATATTGGTGATCAGGAAGGTCACTACGGCAATGAATATGCCTGCGGGAAACGCATTCCGGAACACATTCTGCATAAAGTCGTTTTTCACCTGCTTAAACGACGGTTCCATCTGCAGAAGGAAAGTCGGTACGCCGACCGCACAGCCGTTGATGATGGCAAACTGGAAGGCGGAATACGGATATGCCTTTCCGATAATGATGGTACCGATCGCAAGAAGCACGGAGAAAGTCGTCTTGATCAGATACATCGAAGATGCATTGCTGATATTGTTGATGACCCGGCGTCCTTCACGGACGACAGCCGGCATGGAACTGAAATTCGAATCCAGCAGAACGATGTTCGCCGTATGCTTGGTGGCTTCCGAGCCGGAGGCCATGGCGATCGAACAGTCTGCCTGCTTGAGTGCAAGGACGTCGTTTACGCCGTCTCCCGTCATGGCGACGGTATGGCCGTCCTCCTGCAGACATTCCACAAGAAGCTTTTTCTGTTCCGGTTTCACACGTCCGAAAACGGTATACTGCCGCAGTGCGGATGCAAGCTGCGCCTTTGTCGTCAGTGTGGAGGCATCCACGAACTTTTCTGCATTCTCCATGCCGCATTTTGAGGCGATACGGGAGACAGTCAGGGGATCGTCTCCGGAGATGCATTTCAGCTGCACGCCCTGTTCTTTGAAGAACCGCAGCGTTTCCTGACAGTCTTTCCGGATCACATCCGACATTACGGCAAAGCCGAGCGGCTTCAGATCGTCGGGAAGCAGATATGTATCGTTTATTTTATCACTCTTTGCCAGCAGGATCACACGAAGTCCCTGATCCGCATAGGCGCGCGTTTTTTCAATAAGTTCCGTGTTTCCGGGGAACAGGAATTCCGCGGCACCCATAAAATAGCTTCCGTGTCCCGTAAAGGAGACGCCCGAATACTTTCTGTCCGACGAGAAGGGGATCACATGATATACTTCCCATCTGGAGGATGCCGGCCCGAAAAACTCAACAAGGCCTCTCGCGGTCGCGTTCTGCACATCCTGCGCGGACAGAAGCTGCCGGAAGCCGACATGAAGCTCCTCTTCGGATGCGCCGAGTGTTTCGATCTTCTCGACCTTGATGCGCCCTTCCGTCAGCGTTCCCGTTTTGTCCAGGCAGAGCACATCCACGCGTGCAAGCGTTTCAATACAGTACAGTTCCTGCACAACGGTACGCTTTTTTGCGAGTCTCAGTACGCCGAGCGTCAGCGCGATGGACGTCAGAAGCACCAGACCTTCCGGGATCATACTGATTCCGGAGGAACAGGCCTGCTCGACCGCTTCTTTAAAGGAAAGCTCCTGCCACCAGAAGACCTTGGCAAACAGACCGAAGCACAGCGGAATGATCAGAACCGATACGATCCTCAGGATCTGATTCATGGAGTTTCTGAGCTGAGAATTGACTTTTTTGAATTTCTTCGCCTGTCCCGAAATAGTCTCGATATAATTGTCTTTTCCGACATGAATGACACGCACGACTGCATGTCCCGAAGTGACAAACGCACCGGAATAGACCTGATCGTTTTCTTTTTTGGTAATATTGTCCGCTTCGCCGGTGAGCATCGACTCGTTGCATTCGATCTCGCCCTGAAGAACCACCGCATCTGTGGGGATCTGGTCTCCTGTTTTCAAAACGACTACATCATCCAAAACGATCTCCTCCACGGGAAGACTTCTCTGCTTTCCGTCACGGATGACCTGCGCATGGCTCGATGTCAGTATCGCAAGAGAATCCAGTTCCTTTTTGGTCCGGATCTCCTGAACGATGCCGATCACGGTATTGATTGTAATGTTGATCACAAAAAGACAGTTCTTATACGAACCGACCATGATGAGAAGCACAAGAAACGCAACATGCATCAGATTGAAGAATGTAATGGTATTCTTCAGAATGATGTCCCGCACCTTCCGGCCCTGATGGTTTTCGGTGACATTGATCTGTCCTTTTGCCGTTCGCTGACTGACTTCAGCTGCAGTTAAACCGCCGATATTCAAATTTGACTCCTCAGTTGAAGCTTTCTCCCCGTCTTATACCGTATCTTCTGCGGCTTTTCCCCCCGCCGCAAAAGACAGCTCTGTTATAAAAATCTGTCTCAGTCTTTCTGACGATATCCGTCAAGGAAGCTTCCGATCTTTTCCATAGCTTCCCTGAGCACATCCACCCGAGGCAGATATACGATGCGGAAATGGTCGGGCGTTTCGTAATGGAAGCCTTTTCCGGGGATCAGAAGCACCTTCTTTTCATGCAGAAGATCCATGCAGAAGCGCTCGTCATCGTGAATATTGAATCTCTCAGCATCCAGCTTCGGGAATGTGTAGAAAGCCCCCTTCGGTCTGACCTGTGAAAGACCGGGGATCTCTTTGACCATCCTGTCCACGACTTCACGCTGCTCGTAGATACGTCCGCCGGGAACAAGAAGCTCCTGAGAGGACTGATAGCCGCCGAGCGCTGTCTGTACGATCATCTGTGCAGGAACATTGGAGCACAGACGCATGGAAGACAGCATATTAAGACCTTCGATATATCCCTTTACATGATCCTTTCTGCCGGAGATCACCATCCAGCCGATACGGAAACCGGCCACCCGGTGGGATTTGGAAAGGCCGTTGATCGTGACGCAGCAGACATCTGGCGCGAGGGACGCAATGGAAACATGCTCGATCCCGTCCATGACCAGACGGTCATAGATCTCGTCGGAGAAAAGGATCAGTTCGTGCTCTCTCGCAAGATCTACGATCTGCATCAGGATCTCCTTCGGGTAGACAGCGCCGGTCGGATTGTTCGGATTGATCACAACGATCGCCTTGGTCCTGTCCGTGATCTTGCTCTTCATGTCCTCGATATCGGGATACCATTCGGACTGTTCGTCACAGACATAATGAACCGCCTTGCCGCCGGAAAGCGTGACGCACGCGGTCCAGAGCGGATAATCCGGAGACGGAACAAGCACTTCGTCCCCGTTGTCCAGCAGTCCCTGCATGGACATGGAGATCATTTCGGATGCACCGTTACCGGTATAGATATGGCTGATATCCAGATTCGGAAGTCCCTTCAGCTGATGATACTGCATGATCGCCTTGCGGGCGGAAAACAGACCCTTGGAGTCCGAATAGCCTTCTGCTTCCGGCAGATTGGATATCATATCCTGAACGATCTCCAGTGGAGCCGTCAGACCGAACGGTGCGGGATTTCCGATATTCAGTTTCAGGATCCGTTCACCGGATGCTTCCATTCTGGAAGCCTCGTCAAGAACCGGTCCGCGGACATCATAGCTGACATAATCCAGTTTATGTGATTTGCTGTATTCTTTCATAGCTAACCTCTTATTCAGCAGCTTTATAAATGCTGTCTGCATGCATAGACGGCATCTTCAGCCCATTATGCTTATTCGAATAATTATAATTGATTTCTGTGCTAAAGTCAAACAGGTTCACGAAATCTTCATAACTGTCAGAGCATGCGGATCACTCCACACCGCGCCTGAAATGTCCGCGGGTGGAGGAATATGAAGGCGTTTCCTTTTCACTGCCTTCTCCGTATGTCCGTGAGAAGAGTTCGAGCACCTTCCGTGTTTCTTCCCTCTCCTCCGTCGTAAAGATCAGTCTTCCCGAAGATAGGTGCATGGGTTCGATCTCCTTCAGGGAATCATGAAGCGACAGAGGCAGACTGTTCAGGATCGTATTCAGACAGTACCGGCAGTCGTTTATGACCTGCATTTCATTTCCCATGCGGTCTTTCAGGATCTGCATGCCCGGCGTGCGGTCGCAGCCCTTTGTCGTCCTTCTCAGGCAGTTTGCGGATACCATCATGGGAAGGCGTCCGTAAAGCACGATCTCCTGTCCGGCAAAGCCTGTATTCAGGATCTCTTTCCGGTTCAGTTCGACAGGTACTGTCAGCCTGTCTGCACCGAGCTCCGATACCGTTTCTTCGGAAAAGGTATTGAATGCATAAAGCGTAAAATCGGAAACCGTTTCACCGGGAAGCGCTGCTTTCTGTACAAAACCCAGCCCCTCCAGCGAACGGACAAGATATCCGTCAAAGTGAGCATCTCTGATCAGGGAAAGATTCTTCATAAACCAGTTTTCGGCCCTCAGCCGGAAGATCTGAGGCAGACAGAGATATGCCTTTTTTCCGGCTTCGCGGATCTTCCTGACAAGCATGGCGTATTCATCCGCTTCTGAAATGACGCTTTCCAGATAAACGGTTTCGATACTTCCGGCATTCAGCACTTCCGAAAGCTGTTTTTTCGTCCGCACCTGTGCGGAAAGGAAGAAGCGCTCTTTTGACATCTCTTCTTCTGACGTCTTTCCGGACGCGTCTTTTGTTTCTTCTTCGTTCCTGTCTTTTTCAGGCAGAAGCCTTTCATAGGAACGGCAGATCTCATCTTCCAGCAAAGACACGGCATTTCTTCTCAGCTCGTTCACAGAAGAGACCGGCACAAAAAGCCCGGATCCCAGCTTTCCCCGAAGATCTCCGAACACAAACGGCGTGTTTCCTGTCTTCAGAAGCTGCTTTTCAATATCCTCTTTCGAGGCTTCTCTTGATGAGGCCTCCTGAATCTCCTGCGTGCCTTCTGCCGTGACCGTAAACTGTTTTCCGTCCGTACCTGCAGAAAGCGTAAGATACGGCAGACGTCCTTTTTCAAAAGAGTATTCTCCGCGGATCTTCAGAACCGCTTCCTTTTCGATATAATTCTCCCGGATGAAGCCGTTCCACTCCGTATTCTCTTCACGGAAAGCGGCCTCTTTCAGAGTCAGCATGCTTTTATCATTCTGACGGACATAATACCCGTCCGTAAACCCCTGTCTGTTGAAGAGGTCGAAAAGCTTCTTTTCATCCGCCGGATCCACCGTGTATCCTTCTTTTCCTTTTTCCAGATAAAGATCCAGATATTTCCGGTAGACAGCTGTCACGCCTGCAGCATATTCCGCCTTTTTCATGCGGCCTTCGATCTTCAGGGAATACACGCCTGCTTCGATGATATCGGGAAGGATCCTGAGTGTATTCAGATCCTTTAATGAGATCGCATACAGATTCTTTCTGCCGGCTGTTTCATAGGGCATGCGGCAGGGCTGCGCACAGCGGCCGCGGTTTCCGGATCTGCCGCCCGCGATCGAGCTGAACAGACACTGTCCGGAATATGAATAACAGAGCGCTCCGTGGATAAAACACTCCAGTTCCGCGCCCGTCTCCTCATATATTTTTCTGATCTCGGCAAGAGAAAGCTCCCGTGCGGGAACGATGCGCTTTGCACCGAGAGAAAGCATCTTTCTGACGCCTTCCGTACCGACTACCGTCTCCTGCGTGCTGATATGTACGGGAAGAAGCGGAAAACACCTGCGGATCATCTTTACCGCGCCCAGATCCTGCACGATCACACCGTCCAGTCCGGCCTCGTATAAAGGCTCCAGAAGCGGATAAAGATCGTTTTCGATCTCTTCCTGCTTCATCAGCGTATTGACCGTACAGTACAGCTTTTTTCCGCGAAGATGCGCATAACGGATCGCATCCTCATATTCCTCTTCTTCTGCGTTTTTTGCATAAGCTCTTGCGCTGAATCTGGAAAGGCCCATATAGACGGCATCCGCACCCGCACTGAAGCAGGCCTTCATGACGTCCATCGAACCTGCCGGTGCAAGAAGCTCGATCTTTTTTTCTGTCATGCTGTTATATCACTCTGTCTCTCTGATCAGGCCGAAATGTCTGTAGCAGAGATCGGTTGCGATCCTGCCCTTCGGCGTTCTCTGGATAAAACCGTTCTGAAGAAGATACGGTTCATAAACATCCTCAAGCGTTCCCGCATCTTCCGAAAGAGATGCGGCAAGCGTATCAAGACCGACCGGTCCGCCGCCGAACTTCTCGATGATCGTCATAAGGATCCTGCGGTCGCCTGTATCAAGACCCAGTTTATCCACTTCCAGAAGATCGAGCGCCTGATCCGTGATCTTTTTGCTGATCTTACCGTCTCCGCGGACCTGTGCGAAATCACGCACCCGCTTCAGAAGACGGTTCGCAAGTCTCGGCGTTCCGCGGGATCTTCTTGCAAGCTCTTCGGACGCTTCCTCTTCCATTTCCACGTTCAGAACGGAAGCGGATCTCTGAACGATCTTCTTCAGCTCCGCCGTACTGTAGAAATCCATCCGGTGAATGATGCCGAAACGGTCCCGGAGCGGTGCGGTCAGAAGACCTGCCCGTGTGGTCGCCCCCACCAGAGTGAAATGCGGAAGGTCAAGCCGGATCGATTTTGCCGTCGGCCCTTTTCCGATCATGATGTCGATCGCAAAATCCTCCATGGCGGGATACAGCACCTCCTCCACCTGTCGGTTCAGACGGTGGATCTCATCTATAAACAGGACATCATTTTCCTGAAGTCCCGAAAGAATGGCAGCCAGTTCGCCCGGTTTTTCGATCGCAGGGCCGGATGTGATCTTCATATTCGTACCCATTTCGGACGAAATGATGCCCGCGAGAGTCGTCTTTCCCAGTCCGGGAGGGCCGTAAAGAAGCACATGATCCAGTGCTTCACCGCGTGTTCTCGCGGCGCTGATGTAGATCTGAAGTGTCTCCTTCAGTTTTTCCTGTCCGATATATTCCGATAATCTGTGCGGTCTGAGACTGCCTTCGATCTGCTCGTCCTCGACCGTTTCGTCTGTTGTAATGATTCGTTTGTTAAGCGGCATATTCTCTTCTCTTTATCTTTATGAATTCATGACCTTCAGTGCGGCCTTAATGATCTCTTCAGCGGTCTTTCCGGAAATATCGACCTTCGATACGGCCTTTAAAGCTTCTGTTCCGCTGTATCCGAGCGCATTCAGAGCCATCACGGCTTCCGTCTTTGCTTCCTGATCCGCACCGCTTCCGGAAGATGAAGGCAGTACAGTCTCATCGTCATTAAAATGAACAAGTCCGTCGTCGAGGCTCACCTTGTCCTTCAGTTCCATAATGAGCCGCTGTGCGGTCTTGGCGCCGATTCCCGGAGCCTTGGAGATCATCTTTGCATCCTGCGAAAGAATGGCAAACCGGAGATCCGAAG
>JAZUFC010000194.1:0-3702 GCA_045640465.1 Lachnospiraceae bacterium
CACAAGGGGGGTCAGTGAACAAAGGGTCAGAACCGGACTTCGTACCTGCATAGAAGCCTTTTTTTCGGCTGCTTCAGAAACTTCAAGTAAGTATTTACTGAAAAGTTTCTCAAAACTTGTAAAATTTGCACAAACAACATAAAAAGATGCAAGAATATTTGGTAATTATATTCACATTCTGCGGAAAGTGTGCTATAGTGCCTATATTAAAGGCAGAAGTGGGTCTGCCCGTCAGGTAAAGAGGTACGACATGACATACAAAAAAGAAATGATTGCGATGCTCCTCGCGGGAGGACAGGGCAGCCGGCTGGGCGTTCTGACAGCCAATATGGCAAAGCCTGCTGTTCCTTTTGGCGGAAAGTATCGCATTATTGATTTTCCGTTAAGCAACTGCATCAACTCCGGCGTGGATACCGTCGGCGTCATGACACAGTACCAGCCGCTGAAGCTGAATACGCATATCGGAATCGGCATTGCCTGGGATCTGGACAGAAACCGCGGAGGTGTGACGATCCTTTCTCCCTATGAGAAGTCGCAGAACAGCGAATGGTATACCGGCACGGCAAACGCGATCCTGCAGAATATCAGTTTTATCGATTCCTATGATCCGGAATACGTGCTGATCCTCGGCGGCGATCATATCTACAAGATGGATTATGAGCTGATGCTCAATTATCATAAAGCCAAAAAGGCAGACGTGACCATGGCAGCCATGCCTGTCCCGATCGAAGAGGCCTCCCGTTTCGGCGTGCTGGTCACGGATCCGGAGACCGGCAGGATCACGGAGTTTCAGGAGAAGCCCCCGCAGCCGAAAAGTAATCTGGCCTCCATGGGCATCTATATCTTCAACTGGAAGGTCCTGAAAGAAGCGCTCCTTACAAATAAGGATGTTCCGTCACTGGATTTCGGCATGCATGTGATCCCCTTCTGCCATCAGCGCGGAGATGCGGTCTTCTGCTACGAATACAACAGTTACTGGAAGGATGTCGGTACGCTCCAGTCCTATTGGGAAGCCAATATGGAGCTGATCGATCTGGTTCCCGTATTCAATCTTTACGAGGAGTACTGGCAGATCTACACGAACGGTACTTCCGTGGAGCCGCAGTATATCGATGAGAAGGCACTGGTGGAGCGCTGCATCGTCGGTGAAGGCTGCAGCATCTACGGCACGGTCACCAATTCCGTTATCGGGTCCGGTGTCGTGATCGAGGAGGGTGCTTATGTAAACGACTCCATCATCATGAACGGCACCAGGATCGGAAAGAATACCCGCGTCGAAAAGAGCATCATAGCGGAAGACTGTGTGGTCGGAGAAGGCTGTGTGCTCGGAGAAGGCGAGTTCCGTGAAAGCACGCTCAGCAAAAAGATCTACAATTCAGATCTGGTCACGATCGGTGAGAATTCCGTGATCCCGGATCATGTTTCCATCGGAAAGAACACTGCGATCTCCGGTATAACGGTGCCCGAAGACTATCCGGACGGCAGGCTGGAAAGCGGCGATGCCATTGTGAAGGAGGCGTAAGACGAGATGAAAGCGATCGGAATTATCCTGGCAGGCGGCAACAACAGGCGGGCAAAGGAACTGACGGCGCACCGCGCAATTGCGGCGCTTCCGATGGTCGGAACCTATCGTGCGATCGATTTTGCCCTGACAAACATGGCCATATCAAGGATCTCCAAGGTGGCGGTGCTGACACAGTACAACACGATCTCCCTGAATGAGCATCTGAGCTCCTCCAAGTGGTGGGACTTCGGCAGAAAGCAGGGCGGTCTGTTTGTCTATCATCCGACGATTACGCCGGAAAACAGCAACTGGTACAGGGGCACGATAGATGCCATGTATCAGAACATACATTTTCTGAGGGAAAGCCACGAACCGTATGTGATCATCGCATCCGGTGACGGTATCTACCGTCTGGATTACAACGCGGTGCTGGATTATCACATTCAGAAGCGTGCCGATATCACGGTGGTGACGACGCGTCTTCAGGACTGGGAAGATGCCGGAAGATACGGACAGGTGGATATAGATGATGACGGAAAGATCCGTCAGTTTGAGGAGAAGCCTCTGGAAGAGGAATCCAGAGAGGTCAGCTGCGGCATCTATGTGATCCGCCGCCGTCTCCTGATCGAGATGCTGGAAAAGAGCATGGCAGAGGACCGGTATGATTTTGTGCGTGACGTGATCATCCGTTACCGCAATCTGAAGCGGATCTATGCCTACCATCTGGACAGCTACTGGAGCAATATCTCCTCCGTGAAGTCCTACTACTGCACCAATATGGACTTCCTGAAAAAAGAAGTCCGCGATACGTTCTTCAAGAACAGTGTCGGCGTCCTGACAAAGGTCAATGATTTCCCGCCGGCGAAATACAATCCGGGAAGCCGCGTGAAAAACTCGCTGATCGCGAGCGGAACCATCGTAAACGGCGCGGTGGAGAATTCGGTGGTATTTAAAAAGTCGTTTATCGGAAACAACTGTCTCATCAAAAATTCCATCATTCTGAATGATGTATATATCGGTGACAATACGGTGATCGAAAACTGTATTGTGGAAAGTCATACAACGATCTATGCCAACAGCACCTATACCGGCAAAGAAGATGATGTTCGCGTAGTGGTTGAAACCAATGACCGCTTCAATATGTAAGGCGGCTAAGGGGAAGGAGGAACGAATGAAGATTACTGACGTACGGGTACGGAAGGTAGACAAGGAAGGAAAAATGAAAGCGGTCGTATCGATCACGATCGATGATGTTTTCGTAGTACATGACATCAAAGTCATCGAAGGCGAGAACGGTCTTTTCATTGCCATGCCTTCAAGACGCTCTGCGGACGGTCAGTACAGGGATATCGCACATCCGATCAATTCTGATACGCGAAATGATCTGCAGACACTGATCCTTCAGAAATATGCTGAAGAAGATATTCAGTCCGTATACTGAGTTAAACAAGTGGCCTGGACATCACAGAAGGACAGAAGCAATCATTACAGGCAAGCCGGAAACGGAAGGGGCATCCTGCCTTCCAAACCAAAGAGCAGCGGGGAATGTTGACCATTCCCCGCTGTTTTGATATAATATGATGCCAGGGTCAAAAGGTCGAGTACCCGGCAGGAGCTTGCTCATGCCAGGGTACGAAGGCCTTATTGACCCGCAAAACACGAGAAACGAAGCTTATTACGCAGTAAAAAGCGAAAGTTTCGAGTGTTTCGCACCGCGGGAGTGCACTGCACGGAGCGGTGCGGTATCAGAGTTTTGGGCAGACACGCCCGGACAAAGGAGCATATCATGAGCAGCAGGGATCATTTTGATTACAGAATAGACAGAAACACAAGTGCCAGAAGAAAAAGAAGAAGGAGAAGAGAGATCATCCGTCTTGTGGTGGTGATACTCATCGCACTTCTTATGCTGTCTCTTGTGGCGGGACTGATCTGGCTTCTTGTGAAGAAGTCGAAAGACAGACATGAGACGCCGGAAGTCGTCATGACGACGGATCCTTCCGATGATACGCTTCCGCCGACTTTTCCCGAGGAAATGACCTCCGGAGAAGAGGAAAAGAGCTACACGGGCGAATATGCGGATGTACTGAATTCCGCTTCCGTACTGGTAGCCATGTATGATTATGATGCAGCTGTCGCACTTATCAAAGAAAAAGTGCCCGGTTACGAACAGGTGCCGGAGCTTGCCGATTTCGTATCCT
>JAZUFC010000195.1:0-14188 GCA_045640465.1 Lachnospiraceae bacterium
ACGGAAGCACCCATATAGGAAAGCTCCCGAAGCTCCGCATAGGTAATGTATTCGATCGTCTTCGGATGATCGACGACTCTCGGATCCGTAAACAGCATGCCGGACACATCCGTCCAGTTTTCATAAAGCGCTGCATCCGTCGCGCGTGCGACAAGAGATCCGGTCACATCGGAACCGCCTCTTGAGAAGGTGCGGATCCGGCCGTTTTCATCCGAACCGTAGAAGCCCGGAATCACCGCACCGGGAAGATCCTTCAGTGTTTCGGAAAGTCTCTTGTGCGTTTCCTCTTCCAGAAGATGTCCGTCTCCGGAAAAAAGAATGGACTGCGCAGGATCCACAAACGGCCTGTCAAAAAAGACCGACAGGATCTTTCCGGAAAGATATTCGCCGCGGCTTGCCGTATATTCCTTCTCCGGTGCATCCAGAAGTTTCTTCCGGATCACGGAGATCTCTGTCTCCAGATCAAAGCTGATCCCGAGTTCTTCAATGATCCCCGCGAACCGTTCCCGGATCGCATCAAGCGTTCCGGTAAAATCTTCCCGGGCTGCCGCTTTTTCATAGGCCCGATACAAAAGATCCGTTATTTTAATGTCGGAAGCGCTGCGTTTTCCGGGGGCTGACACCACGACAAAGCGCCGGTTTTCATCTGCCTTCAGAATGTTGGATACCTTCCGGATCTGATCCGCATCCGCAAGCGAGCTTCCGCCGAATTTCACTGTAACTGTTTTCATGCTCTCTCCTCTGCCGCTTTCTTCATCGTGCAGAATACAGAACCCGTAAATGGGCAGAAAACGGCAGATATATTATAGCACAAGGAACAGAAGTTTTCTATGGCTTTTTCAATGCGCTGTGCGAAGCTTATAAAAGATCACTTACCGTTCCTGCTTTCTTGCTGCAAAGTCCGCTTCGATCTCCGCTTTCCATTCGCGGCTCAGATCTTCATTTCTGCGGACTTTGGAAATGGCCTTTCCGAGTGCTGCAAAATGTGTCCGCGTACCGATCGGATCACAGTTGTAATTCACTGCGCGGTCCTCACTGATGCCGAAATCCCTTGCAGTCTCCACTGCGTCGATATTTGCTCCGATGAACAAAAACTCCCAGCCGGCTTTCTTCTTCTCTTCGATCATTTTCTTTACCTGGCTGCTTTTGTAGCGGCGGCTGGCATTCTCCATGCCGTCCGTTGTAATAATGAACATCGTGTGCTCCGGAAGATCCTCTTCCCGTGCATATTTATGGATGTTTGCGATATGATGGACAGCGCCTCCGATCGCATCGATGAGCGCCGTGCAGCCGCGAACCGAATAATCTTCTTCCGTCATCTGCGGGATCCCGTCGATCTTCACACGGTCATAAAGTACCTCGCTTTCGTTGTCAAACAGTACCGTAGAGACCAGTGCTTCGCCATCTTCCTTTTTCTGTTTTGCGATCATCGCGTTGAAGCCGCCGATGGTATCGGATTCCAGTCCCGCCATGGAACCGCTTCTGTCCAGGATAAATACGATCTCTGTCAAACCTTTCTTCATGAATGTTTCCTCCTCTGTCTTGTATAAATTGTGTTTACAGGCAGAGTATAGAACATTCAGAAAGGTTTTTGGTCGCTTCGCAAGCGACAATCAAACAGCAGCTGCCCCTTTGTGCATCAAAAAGGGCTCTGCCCTTTATGCGCCCAGCATCATCTGGTCGTATAAGAACAGAGCCTCATTGATCTTGTAGATATTATATTCCCGGTTTTCGATGAAATACTGCACGATCACGTCGAACTTGCTGGAGGGAGACAGTGCAAAGCCCGCTTTCATCAGCATTTCCCGTGTTTCCTCGAGCGGCAGCTCCAAAGCGACCGCAAAAGCAAGAACCGTCGGCTTAGAGGGCCTGTAATGACTGTCGGAACGGATCTTTGAAAAGAGCTTCCGGTCGATATTGGCCTTCTTATAACAGTCGGAATCCTTCATGCCTTTTTCGTCGATCTTCCGAAGAAGCATCTCGGAAAAGCTTTCATCGAGCGCGTTGACCGCTTCCTGAAGACTTTTCTTTTTTTTCACCGGTCTGAAAGCTTTGTTTTCAACCGGCTTTAATGCTGCCTCTTCTGCCGGCTGCAAGGCTGCATCTTCGCTTGAATGGAAGACGGCATGCATCTTTTCCGAAAAGAAAGCAGCGCCCAATCCATGCGGAACAGGCCTTCTGTTCTCCGCACGCATGTCAAGATGCGTCTCTGCATAATGGTCGTCGATATAGGATTCCACAGAAAGGCGAAGATCTTCGCTGACTGCAAACGAGTCCCGGTCAAAGATCACCAGATATACCGTGATCTCATGATCCGTAAGAAATTCCGTGATCGCCTCTACGGCATCGGAAAAGGCCTCCTGCTTCGGATACCCGTAAACGCCCGCCGAGATCAGCGGAAATGCGACCGACTCACACTTATGAAAAACCGCAAGTTCCAGTGAGTTCCGGTAGCAGGACTGAAGAAGCTCCTTCTCATTGTGCTTTCCGTCCTCATAGACCGGACCGACTGTATGGATCACGTAACGGCACGGCAGCTGATATCCGCCGGTCAGCTTCGCTTCACCGGTCCGGCAGCCGTTCAGCGTCCTGCACTCTTCAAGAAGTCCCGGACCGGCCGCTCTGTGGATCGCACCGTCCACGCCGCCTCCTCCCAGCAGGGAAGTATTGGCGGCATTGACGATCGCATCCACGTGCATTCTCGTAATATCATTTCTGACAAACTGAAGCGGCATAGGATCACTTACCCAGACGGATCATGTTCCAGGACTTCTTCGGGAACTTCGCATACAGAACGCCGTCCTTCAGAACATCGCCATCAAATAAAACAGGCACGACACTGTCCGGAGCTTCTTCCGTATTCACTGCCTGCAGATCATCATTCGTAAGCATCTGATGCTCAATGATCCGGTAATCGCCGAATGCGGACAGATCACAGACGCTTTCGATATCTTCTTCGAGATTCTTGTTGACTGCAAAGATCACGATCTCGTCCTTTTCATCGTTCTTCAGGACGATGCTGTCAAGATACGGAACCTTGTCATAACCTTCCACCGCATAGGTATCCACGGTCGTAATGGTCTGCAGGACCGTTCCGCGTCCGTAGTTGCTGGTGTACTTGAAGGGATAGAAGATCGTCTGACGCCATGCGCCGGTATCGGATGTCATAATAGGCGCGATGACGTTGACAAGCTGCGCGATGCATGCCATCTTGACACGGTCACAGTGTTTCAGGAGCTTGATCATCATGGAGCCGACCAGAAGGGCATCCTCCATGTTGTATACATCCTCCAGCTGGTGCGGTGCGCGTCCCCACGGAGTCAGCTTCTTGTCCTGCTCTTTGCTGTGATACCAGACATTCCATTCATCCATGGAAAGGTTGATCGTCTTTTTGGATTTCAGCTTTGCCTTGACGAAATCGCAGATGGATACGACAGAGGTGATGAATTCGTCAAACGCTTCTGACTTCGCCAGAAATGCCGGTGTATCGCCTTCATAATTTCCGTAGTACTGATGCAGAGACAGATAATCGACATTGTCGTAGCACTGTTCCAGCACTTCCGCTTCCCATGCGCCGAAAGTGGGCATTTCCAGATTGGAGCTTCCGCAGGCAACGGTCTCGATGGTGGGATCCACCCATTTCATGATCTTCGCAGCTTCATTTGCCACACGGCCGTATTCATAAGCTGTGCGGTGACCGATCTGCCACGGACCGTCCATTTCGTTTCCGAGACACCAGACCTTGATGCCGTGAGGATCTTTATAGCCGTGTTCGACACGCAGATCGCTGAGTGTGGTTCCCGAAGGATGATTGCAGTATTCGATGACTTCTTTGGCTTCCTCCAGGCCTCTGGTTCCGAGGTTGATGGACATCATCACGCCGGAATTCGCTTTCTTCGCCCAGTCGGTAAACTCATTGATGCCGAAGGAGTTGTCTTCCACCACGGTCCACGCAAGTTCCAGACGCTTCGGTCTGTTTTCCTTCGGGCCGACGGTATCCTCCCACTTGTAGCCGGAAACAAAGTTTCCGCCGGGATAACGGATGATCGGTACATTCAGTTCTTTTACAAGCTCGATGACGTCCTTCCGGAAACCGTTCTCGTCGGCCATCGGTGAATCCGGCTGATAGATACCGCCGTAAACGGCTCTTCCCAGATGCTCGATAAAGGAACCGTAGATCCTCTCGTCCACTTCACCGGTCTTGAATTTCGGATTGACCGTAATTTCTGCTTTCATATTTTCTCCTTCCTGCATCAGGTCCTCAAAACGACCTTCTTTGTATTCTCATCATGTCTGTTCTTCCGGCAGACACTTTCAATTATAATATACCTTCTTTTTCTTCCGGTATATCTGTTTTCAGCACAAAAGAGTCATTTTTTCTGACAGTCAGTCTTTAAAAAAATCCTGCAGCCTGTTCTTGTAGTCCGGGGCTTCGTCGTAGACCGCATGCCCGAATGAATCTCCGTAAAGAAAGACCGGGCAGTTCAGTTTCTTTGCGATCTTAAGGGATGCCTCCCCGGTCAGCACCCTGTCCCCTTCCGAGCCGATCACAAAGACAGGACAGGTGATCTTCGCAAGTTCCTCATAACACGAAAAATCCGCGGCTGCCTTTGCAAGGATCACAAACCGCGAAAGCTCCTCTTCCGTCGGATCGGCATTTGCCTGAAGCAGCGCATCCCTGTAAAGAGAAAGCGTATCTTCCGAATAGATCCTGTCGATCATGCTGTTTACCAGTCCTTCGGCATCCCGTTTTTCCGCAAGAGAGATCCAGCCGGAGAGAACTTCCTTTGCGGTCCCGTTCATTTCCGCCGCTGCGGAACCGAGTGCCAGCTTTTTTACAAGATGCGGATAACGGATCGCGATCAGCATGGCGATCATGCCGCCCTGAGAAGTTCCGAAAAGGCAGGCATTTTCGATTCCGAGTGCCATGATCGCCTTTGCCGTGTCTTCAGCCATTTCCGAAACAGAATAATCCTCCGGCAGATCCTTTCTTCTGTCAAACAGCGTGATGCGATACTCCCTGCCGAACTGACTGTAGGCGGAAGCCACCGCGTCTTCCGAATTCATAACGGATCTCAGAGAAAGGCCGGGCAGGATCACAAGATCCTGCCTGCCGTTTCCAAAGGTGAAATAATCCATTTCCACCTGATCGGTTTTTACTGTCTGTACCATAGATGCCCGCTTTAAGCCCTGCTTTCCAGAAGCGCGGCCTTTTTCTTTTTGGAGCGCTGTACGCGTTCACGGATGACCGGTCCGAGTGTCTGGATCAGAATGACGATGATCAGTACCAGACCCTGGAACGTATCCTGAATATCCACGCTGAGTCCGGGGATCGAAACGATGATGAAATTGATCGTCGTATAGGACAGTGCGCCGAAGATGACGCCCAGCATATTGCCGCGACCGCCTGCCATATTGATGCCTGCCAGAACGACAGCCGCAATGGCATACATTTCATAGCTGACACCCGAAGATGCCGGCGTGACATTTCCGATCTTGCAGGCCTGCAGAACGGAGCCGACGCCGACCAGCATACCGGTGATGATAAAGACGGAGATCTTGACCCAGGTCACGTTGATACCCGCAAGACGTGCGCTCTTTTCGTTGGAACCGACCGCATAGACGCTCTTTCCGTACTTGGTCTTTTTGGAGATCAGAATGAACAGAATCGCGGCTGCAAGGAAAACAAAGGTGATATAGGGGATCGAGAAGCCGCCGATCGCAAGCTTTCCGGTACCGAACTTCATGCGCAGGAACTCATACTTGCTGTTATCACTGAGCATAGCAAACTGGCTGGATGAAGAACCGCTGATCGCGGGATCGATCTTCCGGACAAATGAAAGGGAGACGGAACGGTAGATCAGCATGGTGCCGAGCGTTACGACGAAGGGCGGCATCTTGCCGAGACCGACCAGAAGACCGTTCACAGCACCGCAGAGCGCACCTGTCACGATCGCCGCAAGGAACATCAGAAGGATCGAATTCGTCATATTGAAGACCATGATCGTCACGCCTGTGCAGAGGACCAGTGATGAACCGACCGAAAGATCGATCTGACCGGTAATGATGACAAGCGCCATGCCGAGCGCGATCGTACCGACGATACAGGTATTCTGGCTGCTCAGGATCGCTGCGATATGGCTCCACTTGAACGTGTTTCCGTTGATGCCGATGACCACCGCATACGCGATCATAATGATCAGCATAACAAAAATGTAACTGTATGAGGACCAGACTCTTGAAAGAATCTTTCCGAAACTTTTATTCTTTTCCATGATTATTCTTCCCCGCCTTTCACTGCATTGGTTGCCACCAGCATGACTTCGTGTTCGCTGACTTCACTGTGGGCAAAGATCCGGCTGATCCGTCCCTCATAGAACACGATGCACCGGTCTGCCACCTTCATGATCTCCGGAATCTCCAGCGTGTTGATGATGACGCACTTTCCTTCCTTTGCAAAATTCAGGATCAGCTTATAGATCTCTTCCTTTGCACCAACGTCCACGCCCTGCGTCGGGTTGTCAAACAGAAGCACTTCCGCTCCGATATTCAGCCAGCGTCCTAAGAATACCTTCTGCTGGTTTCCGCCGGACAGGGAGGAGATGCTGTCGTTTTCGTCTCCTGCCTTGATATGAAGCGCTTCCTTCTGTGTTTCGTAGCGCTTCTTTTCCTCTTCGAGACGGATCAGCTGATGCTTTCTTGAGATCTCGTGCTCCGCCAGATAAAAGTTTTCAAGAATGCTCAGATCCGGCACCACGGAATTCTCTTTTCTGTTTGCGGGAAGCATGGCCACGGAATTCTTCATGAAATCGACGATTTCGCCTTCAAGCGGCTTTCCGTGCATGAGGATCTCACCGCCTTCTATGGGAAGCACACCGAACATGGTCTGCATCAGTTCACTTGCACCGCAGCCCGCAAGGCCGGTAAATGCCAGGATCTCGCCCTTTCTGAGCGTCAGACTGATGTCCGAAAAGCCCTGTCCGCTTAAGTTCCGGCATTCCATGACCACGTCTCCGAGTTCTCTTTCCTCGTAGACATCCTCGTCCACGTACTGCTTGCCGACCATATCGGACGTCACATCATGTGCGTTCGTTTCCGAGATCAGGCCGGAAGAGATGTACTCACCGTTTCTGAGTACCGTATAGCGGTCCGCGATCGCAAAGATCTCAGGCATTTTATGTGAAATAAAGACAAAGGATTTCCCCTGACTCTTCAGTTTTCTCAATATATCAAAAAGGTGGTCGATCTCATCATTGGAAAGAGCTGTTGTGGGCTCGTCCAGAATAATGAGGCGTGCATCCGCATACAGCGCCCTTGAGATCTCCAGAAGCTGCTTTTCGCTGGTCTTCAGTTCCGAGACCATTGCTTTCGGATCGATATCCACGCCGAGGCTCTCGAAAAGTGCGCGGGTGCGTGCCACCTGTTCTTTTTCATTCAACAGACCGAAACGGTTTTTCAGTTCCCGGCAGAGGAAGATATTGTCGGAAACTGTCAGATCGTTGATCACGTTCAGTTCCTGATGCACAAAAGCGATCCCTGCACTTTCCATCTGATGGATCGTGGGATCGTTGTAGCGGGTTCCGTTGAATACGATCGTTCCTTCATCGGAAGGAATGACGCCGGTCAGAATATTCATCAATGTTGACTTTCCGGCTCCGTTTTCGCCGAGAAGCGCATGGATCTCCCCTTCTTCCACGTCAAAGTGGATGTCGGAGAGCGCTTTGGAGCCGCCGAAGGTCTTTGTAATATGATTCATTTCCAGAATCTTCATGGATCTTCTCCTTCAATTTTCCGGAGGGCACGTCCGCCGGAAAGGGCGTTCACGTACCCAAATGCGCGCCGTACCCGAAAGCACGGCGCGCATCCAGATGATTCAATAATTTTTCATCAGTGTCCAAGGAAACCTTCGAACTGATCTACGTTCTCGGAATTGACGATCCATGTGGGCTGATATTCGCCGGAGCCGACTTCATAAATCCAGCTGTTGGAGGTCAGATACTCGAGACCCTTGTCGATAACGTCCTGCATCATCTTCGGGCTGAAGTACATGGACATCATATCGTCGAAATACTTGTCAGCAAGTGCAGACTGATCGTCGGTGCCTGCCATGACATTGTAGAGTTCCTGCATACCGCCGATAGCAGAGATGTAAACATCCATTGCCTCGAGGTCAGCAAGTGTCTCTTCGGAAGCGCCTGCTTCCAGATAGTTCATAACGCCGAAGGTCATTTCATCATCCATAGAGTAGATGAAAAGCTTGCCGTTGTTTTCCTTAGCCTTTGCAACGATCTCATCCAGCTTCTGCTCGATGTAGCCGTATGCGCCGTCTGCGGACCAGTTGCAGACTACGGTGTAGCCGTTGAAGATCGCATCCAGATCAGCCTGTTCCCAGACTGCGGTGGTCTTGTAGCTGCCGGTCTGAGCATCCTGATATTCGATCTCGCCGCGAAGGAACTGTTCAAAGCCTTCCTGACGGCGTGAGCAGACAGTACCGTTATCGCCGTAAAGAACTACGACGGTGTCGCCGGGCTCCATGCCGTTCTTCTGTAACCAGTAAGCAATACCTGCGCCGCACTGCCAGTTATCGCCGGATGCGTTCAGGATCGCGTACTTTTCGGTTGCTTCGATGATACGGTCAAAGGAAATGAAGGGGATGCCTTCTGCATATAAAGCTTCCTGACCTGCCTGTGCGGAATCGTCCAGAGCCATCATGACAACAACAGCTGCATCGCCGTTTGCGATGATGGTGTTGCACTGGTCGACCTGCTCCTCACCTGAAGAAGCAGACATATAAGTGGACTTATAGGTACCTGCTGCGGTGATCTCTTCACACTTAGCCTGTGCATAAGCACCTGCCTGTGCGGTCCAGCCGTGGTCCGGTGTGGGGCCGAGCACGTATACGGTAGTACCGGCGTCAGCCTTCGGTGTGTCTTCCTTTTCTGCGTTTTCTGCTTCGGAAGCGGCGTCCTTTGTGCCGTTGTCAGCAGGAGTAACGGTTGTGCATGCAAATAATCCGGAGATCATGCATACTGCCAGAAGAACTGCAAGTAATTTCTTCATCATAATTTCCTCCTTGTTTTATACATCCAAAGCACGGCCTTCTGATCTCCGTGCTTACAGATATCATGTGATCGTTTCGGGTCTTCTCCCCGCAAAAAAATATTATAGCACCCCTTCCGCAAATAAGGAAGAAGGAAAACGGTTTTATATCATTTTTCTCTCCGGATCATCCGTGCTTTCCGCATCTTCACCGTCAGGAACGGTATTCAGGGTCGGAATGAACCAGGTCAGATTCCGGCAGATCGAAATATAACCGAACAGCGAAGCTGCCAGAGCACCAAGCGCATCCACAATAATATCCTTCATTGTGTCGGAAAGTGCTTCATGTCCTGTCAGGACCGTTCCGTCCGAAAGCATATATTTCTGCATGTTCAGTTTCATCAGACCGTCGAAAACAAATTCGTAGATCTCCCAGACTGCGCCGACCGTCATTGAAAAGCAGAAAGAAAATACCGCCACAAAAGCAGGAGACAGCCGGAGTACGGTATGCTCGTCATGATTCAGTATGCTTACGACCAGTACGCCGAAAAAGCCCGTCATCAGACTGCTGAGTCCGTGCAGCCAGGTGTCCCAGTGCGGAATGATATAATAGAAGCTTCTGACCTCGCCGAGAAAGATCGCACAGTACAGAAAGATCATATACATCACATACAGAACCGTCGGCACGACAAACTTCAGCTTCCGTTCCATAAACGACGGAATATGAAGTGCAAGAAGCCCCAAAAGGCACTCCACGATCATCAGCATATAATCCGCATAGGAATGATATCCTGACTCGTTCATATCCGGCTGTTTGAAGATCATCATCAGGATCAGGAACACCACCGGCACCAGGAAGCTCAGATATACCAGAACAAATGCTGTCCGTTCCAGATGCGAAAGATGCTTTTTTTCTTTTCTGTTTATACGGATGCGGTCCCGCATTATGAAAGCTTCTTTTCCGCAAGCGCACAGAATTCTTCGATCTCGTCCGCAAGCATCTGAAGGCTCTTCTCCCAGAATTCCTTCTTTGTCAGATCGATGCCGAGCATCTGTCCGTCTTCCTCGATGGTGTGTACCGGCGTCGTGCGGAGCATCTCCTTGTAATTCTGAATAAACGGATCGCCCTGTTCCAGATACAGTGCATAAAGTCCCTTTGCAAACAGATTGCCGAACGCATAGGGGAAGTTGTAGAAGCTTAAGCCGCTGGAATAATAATGGCTCTTGCAGGTCCACATGTAGGGATGCAGGAAGTTTTCATCGAGGCCGTCCCCGTAAGCTTCCTTCTGTGCCTGAAGCATCAGATCCTTCAGATCCCCCGCCATTAAAAACTGTCCCTGTGCCTTCTCGAATACCGCTGTTTCAAACAGATAGCGGGACAGGATATCCACCACGCACTGATTGCTTTCCTTCAGATCGCTTTCCAGAAGCGCAAGCTTTTCATCGTCTGTTTTCGCCTGCTTCAGCGCGTAATGACCGAAATGCACCTCATCAAAGGTGGAAGCGGTCTCTGCGACCGGCATCGGATAATCCTGATTCAGCGGTGCTTCGTTCTCCACCTGTCTGTTGTGGAATGCGTGGCCGAGCTCATGAGCGAGCGTATCGATCGCGCCGAGCGTGCCGTCATAATTCGTGAGGATCCTGCTCTGCTTTGCGTGCGGAACGCCGGAACAGAACGCACCGCCCTCTTTTCCCGCCTTCGGGAAGAAGTCGATCCATTCATTGTCGAAGGCTTCCTTCATGAGGGAAGCGATCTCCGGTGTCAGATCGTTAAAGCACTCCACCAGATAGTCGCGTGCTTCTTCGACGGTATATTTCTTTTCGTCAGAACCGATCGGCGCAAACAGCTCGTAGAACGGAAGACCGTTTTCATAGCCCAGAAGTCTGCCCTTCATACGCATGTATTTCCGGAATGCCGGCAGATATTCGCGGATCGAATCCAGCATGGCATCCAGTGTTTCACGGGACATGCGGGCGTCCTGAAGTGTCTTGTCGAGCGGTGATTCATACCCCTTCTGTCTGCAGAGCATGGTCACTTGATTCTTGATGTTGTTCAGAGAAAAAGCGACTGCATCCTGGATCTTTTCATAAGCCTTGAGTTCTGCCTCATAAGCTGCCTTACGGACCTTCGCATCATCGGAATAAGCCAGATTCCGGACTTCCGAAAGCGTGATGGTCTCACCTTCATAATCCACCTTCACGGTTGATGTCATAAAGGACTGCAGGCTTCCCCATGCGGAGCCGCCGAACAGATCCATCTGGGAGATCATCGCCTCCACTTCGTCGGATAAAAGATGTTCGCTCTCCTTCTTTGCATTCAGGATCAGCGCTTTGTAGGTCCCGATCAGCTCACTTTTTCCGGAAAGTGCATCCACATCGGCAAGCTGTCCCAGAATACGGGTCGCCGCAGACAGATCCGCGGTACCGCCGGAGACGAGCTGCATCAGACGGTTCATCTGTGCCATGATCGTGCCGTCCTGTGTATTCACGGACTGACGGAGGCTCAGATAATTACCGAGACGATAGGAGATATCCTGCACGCCTTCCATTGCCGTAAGTAGTGCTTCGGCACGTTCTTTTTCCTCTTTTTCGGAAGCTGTAAGAACCGCCTCGTGAAGTGCTTTCAGTGCACCGTTCAGGCTTTCAAAATCCGCTTCATAGGAAGGATCGTCGATCCCGGTATAAAAAACGTCCAGATTCCATTCTGTCTTCATCTATTTTCTCCTTACCGCAGCGTACCGACACTTTTCCGGACCAGCGCCCGCTTCAGCTTGGCTTCTGCATATTTCAGATCACTGTCGGAAATATTACTCTTTTCCAGGATCTTTCTTGCCTTTTCCTCCGCCCTTTCGGCACGGGAAAGATCGATATTCTCGGCCCATTCCCATGTCGTTGCCGCCACGGAGACCTCGTTGTCACGGACGACCACAAGGCCGCCGATGCATGCCGCGTTCTTCGTGCCTTCGGATGTAACGACCTTTGCGTGACCCATACCGATCGCCGCGGCAAAATTCATGTGATTCGGCAGAATGCCAAGATCGCCTTCGGTTCCCCGAAGATAAAGCGCTTCCGCCTCACCGTTATACAGACTGCCGTCAGGCGTAGCGACTGTCAGATGAAATACCGCCATATCCGCTCCTTACTGTAAAGATGCCTGATACTTGCTGACGACATCGTCGATTCCGCCGGCAAACAGGAAGAAGGATTCCGGGATCTCGTCATGCTGTCCCTCAATGATCTCCTTAAAGCCGCGGATAGTCTCCTTGAGCGGCACATACCGGCCCTCAAGACCTGTAAACTGCTCTGCCACATGGAAGGGCTGGGACAGGAAACGCTGCACTTTTCTTGCGCGGTTGACGATGATCTTGTCCTCGTCGGAAAGCTCGTCCATACCCATGATGGCAATGATATCCTGAAGCTCCTTGTAGCGCTGCAGGATCGCCTGCACGCTTCTTGCCGTATTGTAATGCTCCTGAGACACCACTTCGGGGCTCAGCATGCGCGAGGTCGAATCCAGCGGATCGACTGCCGGATAGATACCCAGAGACGCAATGCTTCTGTCCAGAACCGTTGTGGCATCCAGATGCGCGAATGTCGTTGCCGGTGCGGGGTCTGTCAGGTCATCCGCAGGCACATAGACCGCCTGAACGGAGGTGATGGAGCCCTTCTTCGTGGAAGTGATACGTTCCTGAAGCGCACCCATTTCCGTTGCCAGTGTCGGCTGATAACCGACGGCTGAAGGCATACGGCCGAGAAGTGCGGAGACCTCGGAGCCTGCCTGTGTGAAACGGAAGATATTATCGATAAAGAGAAGCACGTCCTGATTCTTCACATCACGGAAATATTCCGCCATGGTAAGGCCTGTCAGGCCGACACGCATACGTGCTCCCGGCGGCTCGTTCATCTGACCGTAGACCAGAGCGGTCTTTGAAAGAACGCCGGACTCCTTCATTTCATAGTAAAGGTCGTTGCCTTCACGGGTCCGCTCGCCGACGCCCGTAAAGACGGAATAACCGTTGTGTTCGGTTGCAATATTGTAGATCAGCTCCTGGATCAGAACGGTCTTGCCGACGCCTGCGCCGCCGAACAGACCGATCTTGCCGCCGCGCGCATAGGGGCAGATCAGGTCGATGACCTTGATGCCTGTCTCCATGATCTGCGCGGAGCTCTCCTGCTCGTCAAAGGAAGGCGCACTTCTGTGGATAGGCCATCTTTCGGCGATTCCGGGATCCGGCAGATTGTCGATGGGCTCACCGAGCAGATTGAACATTCTGCCGAGGCATTCCTCACCGACGGGAACCTTGATGGGGCTTCCGGTATCCACAGCCTCAATACCGCGCATCAGGCCATCCGTGGAGCTCATGGAAACACAGCGCACGATATCGTCGCCGATATGCTGCGCCACCTCTGCCACCAGATGGATGCCGTTGAAATCGATTGTAACTGCATTCAGCAGATTCGGAAGGTTTCCTTCATCGAACCGGATATCGAGGACCGGTCCCATGATCTGGACAACGCTTCCTTTATTATTCCCTGCCATATTTTTCTCCTTTTCGCCTTACTCGGAACCTGCCACGATCTCCGTGATCTCCTGGGTAATGGCGCTCTGTCTTGCACGGTTGTACTGAAGGCTCAGATCTGAGATCATATCGTCCGCATTCTTCGTTGCCGCTTCCATGGCCGTACGCCTGGCCGCAAGCTCCGAGACTACGGATTCGCAAAGCGATCCGTAGATCAGGCCGCCCAGATACTCCGGCACCGCATATTCAAATACCGTCTTGCTGTCCGGATCATAAAGCACCTCTTTGGACACGCTGCTGTTTGCTTTTCCGATCCGCTTCAGCGGAAGGATCGGAATGCTTTCAGGCGTCTGTGAAAGGACGGAATTGAAGACCGTGTAAACGATCACGACTTCATCAAATTCCCCTTTTATGAAGCCTCCTGCAATGTCCTTTGCCGCCGTAAAGCAGTCGCCCACCGTGACGTCCGCAGCCTCTTCCAGCTGAGAAGACAGGCTCCGGACATTTTTCTTTCTGAAAAACTCCGCCGCCTTCTTTCCGATCGGAAGCACCGCATCCTTTAAAGGATCCATCATGGCAAACGCTTTTTTCAGCACGTTTGCGTTATAACCGCCTGCCAGACCTCTGTC
>JAZUFC010000196.1:0-3328 GCA_045640465.1 Lachnospiraceae bacterium
TGTTTCGTCCAGATCCTCCATCAGGCTGTGAAGCTTTGTCAGCGTTTCCGTGACTGTTTCATTCACCAGAATGTCCTGACTGCTCTGTTCTTCCGAAGGAGCTTCATCCTCCGCAGAAAGGATCCTGAACGTTTCACCGGAGAACCCGGCAGGACCTTCCGGACTCTTTTCGGGAACAGTACTGTTTTTCAGACCCGGTTCCACGTTTGCTGCCGGACTGTAGGTAATGGACATGTCCTCCGCGATCGGCTCTGTCTCCGTATCAGAGACGGAACGCACCAGAATATGCACTTTTTTTGCGGTATCCTGGCTGTAGGCAAGACAGGTGTTCACCAGTTCGTTTAATAAAAACTCCGGTTTCTCCACACCGTGATAGAAGACCGGATCGCAGGCGACCTCGTATCCGTTTCCGAGCTTGGTCACCCACAGGATCCCCTGTGCAAAAAGATTCAGAAGCGTCATGCCCGTCATGTCCTCATTTTTCAGGTAGGGCTGAAGCTGTGCCGAGATCTTCGACTTCGGGACCTTCAGTTTTTTGTTTTCTTCGACGTAATAATATAAATAGACAAGATTTCCCACCAGATCCTTGAACTGATGCCGGATCTCGGGATTCTTCCTGACATTTTCCGAAAACTGTACATTGCGGATTTTGTGGCTGCCTTCTTCATAAACCATATCATCCGGTCCGAAGGAAACCAGCCCCTCGCTGATCAGATGCCGGATCAGCCAGATACCGTTCACTTTTCCGTTTTTTCCGCATAAAATCATGGTTTTTTCTCTTCCTCAAAAGCCGTCTTCAGTGCATTCAGAAACTTCTGCTCCTTTTTGGTGAGCACGGCGTCCTTCAGAAGGTCCGGCCGGTTTCTGAATGTTCTTTCGATGGATCTCTCTCTCTGCCACTCAGCGATGTTCTTATGATGCCCGGATAAAAGAACCTCCGGGACCTTCTTTCCCATCCATTCCTCGGGACGGGTATACTGCGGATACTCAAGCAGGGAATCACGGAAGGATTCCACATCCTTGCTGCCTTCCTTGAGTACGCCCGGGACCTGACGTGCAATGGCGTCGATCATGCAGAGCGCGGGAAGCTCTCCTCCCGTCAGTACATAATCGCCGATGGATACCTGATCCGTTACGATCTCCTCGATCACCCGCCCGTCGATCCCTTCATAATGGCCGCAGAGGAAGATCAGATTCTCCTCCAGGGCCAGTGAGTCCGCCATCTCCTGGGAAAATACCTTTCCCTGCGGAGACAGATAGATCACTCTTGTTTCTTTTCCGATCCTTCCGATCAGATCCTGATAACAGTCATAAACAGGCTGTGGCTGCATCAGCATCCCTTTTCCGCCGCCGTACGGATAATCATCCACATGGCGGTGTTTATCCTGCGAATAATCCCTGATATTCACGCTTTCCACGTGAATGATCCCGGAATTCTCCGCCCTGCCGATAATGCTGGAGGAGGCGACCGTGGTGATCAGCTCGGGAAAAAGTGTCATCACATAAAAATTCATTCAATCCTCCAGCCCCGGCATGACATAAACCTGCATCCGTTTGTTTTCCACATCTACATGAAGAATACATTCGGGGATCTTGGGAAGCAAAAGCTGTTTGCCGTTCTTTTTTGTTACCTCGTAGACATTGTTCGCCCCTGTTTCATATACATCCGTCAGTGTTCCCACTTCCTCGCCTTTTTCGTTGACGACCTCCATTCCGATCAGATCGGCAATGAAGTATTCGCCTTCTTTGCAGGGAGAAGACTGGGACCTGTGGATCAGGAGATCTGCATTCCGGTAGGCAGCCGCTTCATCCATGTCATGAATTCCGGACAGCTTTAAGATGACCATATTTTTGAAGTACTTCACGTCTTCTATGGCCATCTTCCGATATTCTTTATGATTGTCCACCACCAGGTCGGATATCTGTAAAAAGCGCTCCGGCTCGTCCGTCGTGATGTAGACCTTCACCTCACCTTTGATTCCGTGAGGCGAGGTCACCACGCCGATTCTTAAAAGATCATCCATTTTACTCGATGTCCACCATGACATGTACACCATTTCTGATGCCGGCCGCTTTGACAACGGAACGGATGGCATTTGCCACTTTGCCCTGCTTGCCGATGACCTTGCCGATATCAGACTGTGCTACCTTGAGAGTTACCAGAACGCCTTTTTCGTTTTTGTCTTCTGTTACAACGACTTCTTCCGGTGAATCCACCAGCGCCTTCGCGATAACCTCAACCAATTCCTTCATCAATCTTCCTCCTTGACGCGGCTTTCGTTATTTCTCGATGCCGGCATCTTTGAGAAGCTTCAGAACGGTATCTGTAGGCTGAGCACCGTTAGCAAGCCACTTCTTGGCTGCATCAGCGTCTACCTTGACTAATGAGGGTTCCTGGTTGGGATCGTAGATACCGATCTCTTCGATGAATCTGCCGTCACGGGGTGAACGTACGTCAGCTGCAACGATACGATAGTAAGGAGCCTTCTTCTTGCCCATTCTCTTTAATCTTAACTTAACTGCCATTTCTTTTTCCTCCTGGAAATGTTTGTTTGTATTTATGTGTAAGACCGGTCTTCCCGGTTCATTACCATCTGTGTTTCATCAGGCTCAGAAGCCGAAGGGATTGAAGCCGCCCCGTCTCTTTTTGCCTTTTCCGGACATCATGCCGGTCATCTGCTTCATCATCTTGCGGCTCTGCTCGAACTGCTTGACCATCCGGTTGACTTCGTCCGTCGATACGCCTGCGCCCTTTGCAATGCGGACGCGCCGCTGCAGGTTCACGGAATCCGGATGCGAACGTTCATAAGGCGTCATGGAGAAGATCATGGCCTCCACTTTTTTCAGGCCTTTTTCCATTTCGTCCGAATCCGGCATGTTTTTGACTTTGCCGAGTCCGAGCGCACCCATGCCGGGAAGCATCGAAAGGATCTGTCCGATACCGCCCATGTTGCGCATCTGCTGCATCTGCGCGAGATAGTCGTTGTAATCGAACTTGCCCTTGCGCATCTTCTTTTCAAGCTCCCGGGCATCATCCTCGGATACCTGTTCGGAAGCTTTCTCGATCAGAGAAAGCACATCTCCCATGCCGAGGATCCTGCTTGCCATACGGTCCGGATAGAACTGCTCCAGATCCGTCAGCTTTTCGCCTACGCCGGAAAAGAGGATCGGTTTTCCTGTGACGGAACGGATGGAAAGCGCCGCACCGCCTCTGGTGTCGCCGTCCAGCTTTGTCAGGATCACGCCGTCGATGCCGATCTCGTCATTGAAGGAGGTGGCTACATTGACCGCATCCTGACCGGTCATGGCGTCTACCACGAGAAGCGTG
>JAZUFC010000197.1:0-5401 GCA_045640465.1 Lachnospiraceae bacterium
GATCTTCGTCAGGAAAAACCGTCTGGGACAGGTAAAGAAGACCTCCAGTGCTGAAGGTGACCAGGCTCTTTGTGACGGGTCGATATCTGCGAACTCCTCTTTCTTTGTTCCCTGTGTGATCAGCTTTGCATCTCTGCTGTATGCTTCACCGATCAGTCTGGTCCGCATGATATGACCGTTGAAATAAGGTGCCAGAACCAGACTTTTTGTGAACACGTCCACAGTCGCGCCCGGATGTTCACGTTCATAGATCTGATACAGTACGGAAGACGGATTCCGTTTTTTCAGTCCCGCCAGATCAAATCCGGAATATGACAGGCAGATATTCACATCAAGTGCAGATGAAAGTTTGATCAGAGAATCGAGCTGACTGATCCGTCCGGTGATCCTGTTCGAAGATGTCGGAAGATCTTCGCCGCCGAAGGCAGCAAGATCGGTATCCAGAAGCAGGTAGTTTTCGGAAGGTACGCCCGGAAATTCTGCGGCGGAAAGGCCGCAGACAAACAGATGCTCTCTCAAAGAGAACATTGCGCCGGATATAGAAGTGACATGAAGACATCCCTCCTGTGAGAGTTCGGAGCAGACAGTCTTTTTCATAATTCTTTCAATGATCTCGCTTACCGGCCGGTCTTTAGCATAGGTTGAAAATGCTGCCAGACTTTCCGTGATGACCCGAAGTGCGGCGCGGTCGATCCTTCCTGCAGCGCCCTGTCTCAGAACCGTATAGCGGCTGATCATCGCCGGAAGACCCTGCTCAAGCTCCTTCGCAAATGCTTCTGTCAATGTAAGTATATCCAGTGATTCCTGTGTTTTCGAAAGCACTTTCCCTTCCGAAGAAGCGGCTGCCTTCCCGAGCTGTTCCTCCAACGCCGCACGGCACCCGGACAGTCGTTTTCTGTTCTCGTCTATGTCAAAAGAAAGGCGGAGTGCCCCCGCGGTTTCACATACTGCTTTCAATGTGTTCCTGATATGACCGCCGCTTAAGCCGGTCACTTCGGCAAGTTTCTTCAGATCGAAGGCATCACAGAACAGGATCTGCTTCAGGGCATCGATCCCATAGTAGCCGGCTGTCTGCCACTTATGAAATGCGGAAAGAAGCCGTGCCGGATTGGAGTTCGTGATCGGTACACCGTTTCCGAAAGTGACGGGAATCTGATACTGGGAACTCAGATCATAAAAAAGCTGGGAATAAACGACGGGATCCGCACAGGCGATCGTGCATTTATCCAGCGGAATATTCCCTTCATAGATCTCTGTAAGGATCGCCTCCGCTTCATTTACGGCACCGTAGCTCTCCATATAACGAATACCGTGCAGTGCTTTTCTCTCTGTGCGGAAGAGTTCTGTAAGACTGACAGTTCTGATTTTTCCGGAGACCGCAGTGACCAGTTCCTTTTCAAGCGGTGTAACCGGAAATTCTTTTATGAGAAGCACTTCCGTCCCGAAAAGGTTTCCTTTTTCCATTGCCTTCCGCATCAATCCTTCGCAGTCGATCTTTCCGTTTTCACGGCAGAAAGAAACATATCTTTTACAGACCGTCAGAATGGCTTCGTTCTTCTCCGGGAATTCGCCTTTTCCAAGTGCTTCCTCAATTTCCTTCTCTTCATCCTGCAGGACAAGATGACGTATCGTTCTGATTGCAGCGACCAGGTTTTCAGCATCCTGACAGGAAGCGTTTTTGAAATACGGAACCGTATTTAAAAAAGACGCAATAACTGCAGTCTGTTCTCCGGCAGAAAGATAATCCTCACAGACGGCAGCACCTGCGCGCATCAGCGCAGCCTTCGCAAACTCCGTATCTCCCATGATACGGAGCCCGAAAGTATTGACACCGAAAGATGCCAGCGTACGAAGAAGTTCAGTACCGCTGACAGAAGGAGCAAAAAGAATCTGTTCGTTCATACCGTTTTCCTCAATATCATATCGTATTCGGCCATCGGGAACCAAATCGATTATATTATATTTGTTCACAGAACGCAATGAAGGTTCTTTATAACCTTTACGCTGTTAATATCGGATGAATTCCATCGTCCCAACCTTGGGACGCAAAATGCGTTTTGGGACTCTTGAAAAATTATTTTGCAGTCATGATCACATTATTCAATGAAGTTTCATACAGATCTCCATCTTCAAACAGAAGCCGGACGGAGCTTTCCGTTTTGTATTCATAAGACCAGATCCTGCCCTCTTTCAGGACCTTTCCCTTCATCTGTCCCGGCTCATATACGATCGCATAGTTCGGGAACTGGTTATATCTGGTACCGGCAGCCTTTGTCCTGAACGGACTGATCAGGAAGGCTGCAGCCGCAGCAATTACAAGAACAGCACACATCACGATCAACAGTTTCTTTTTCATTTTCCATCCTTTCTTTCATCACTCAGGCTTTCCAAAACCTCATTTCATCTTCCCGGATCTCCATCACGGTAAGCCCGCCTTTCATGCGGTACAGTCTTCTGAAAACACAGCCGGTATCGATATCGATCAGGCCCTTTCCGGGCAGCGGATAACAAGCGTCATATTGATATTCGTATGCGCTGCCGCCTGTCATAAGTGACGGGCTTTCAATCGGTGTGTGACCGACGATCAGCAGTTTTCCGTCATAAACCATTTCTTCGGCAAGCGATCTGTCCCATACGAGATCGTACAGATCATTGTCTGAAAGTCTGTCGCTTATCTTTCCGCCGTGACAGACTTCAAAACCGTCTGTTTCAAAATACGGAACTGTCTTTTCGCGGATCCATTCTGCGGCTTCAATGAGAGATTCTCCTTCTTTTCTAAAGGAAAGCAGTGTGGCTTCATAGCCGTTATACAGCCAGGTATCTTCGCCGCTGTCCAGATAATCAAGAAGCATCATTTCGTGATTGCCTTTGAGAAAAATACAGCGGAAACTTTCATCAAGTTCCCGCAGGTATTTCCAGACCTTTGCGGAATCGGGACCGCGATCAAAATAGTCTCCCACAAAGATCAGAGTATCTTCGGATGCCGGTGCCGCCTTACTGACGGCAGTCCTCAGTTCATCAAAGCATCCGTGAATATCAGAAAAAAGCAGATATCGGATAGTATCATCTCCTTTGCATCAGTTCAGTAATTTCATATTTTTTTCGTGTGCGATAATATAAAGTCTGCTTCTTGCCCTTGTCATTCCGACATAAAGCTCTTTTAAGCGTTTTTCGGCATCTTCAAAATCGATCAGAATCACAACCGGACTTTCCAGGCCTTTGAATGCAGGGATCGTGCTGAACAGGATCCCAGTTTCGCCCTCTGTCTGCGTCATTGAAAGATCCGTCATTTTAGAGGCAGTCGATCGTATAAAGGTATATGGTGAAAGGATCACGATATGCTGATCCGGTACGCCGCCGTCATGCAGTTCCCGGATCGATGAGCGGATCAGTTCCTGTTCAGAGGATCCGTTTTTATAAAACCGGACCGTGATCTCTTTTCCCTGTTCGGCATCTACTCTGTATTCGGTCGATGTTCCGAAGATCTGATTGACTTTCTCGACGATCGATCTGGAATTTCTGCAGTTGACATCCAGCATCAGTTTCGTGTAATAAGTCTGATACTCATTCAGGAAACGAAGCGCGTTGCCATGCGCAACAGATGAATGGAAAAGATTCTGATGCTCAGTATCCATAAAGAAATACCAGTAGCCGTCTTTCAGACCGCCCTCCAGCATCACATCCAGCGCGGCAAGGAACGGCTTCGTGATCAGATCCTGTGCTTCGTCAAGAACAAGACAGGAAAAGCGGGGGAGTTCCTGTTCCAGATATATTTCAAAAAACAGCTCCGGAAGGAGCTCGTAATAATACTTTTTCCGCCAGTTTCCACCTGAATCCTCGGCCGCTTTCAACACACTTTCCCGCTGTTCTTTTGCGTATTCGGAAACGATCCTGTCCATGTATTCCGTAAAACTTTCACACAGAACCTTTTCTTCGCAGATACTCTTCTTCAGATGATCCGCAAGCTTCAGATTGTAGCAGAAAACGGCTGTTCGTTTTCCGGCAATCGCATACTGTTTTGCTATATTCACGGCCAGAATCGTTTTTCCGGTTCCTGCTCCGCCCTGGATCAGGCACCGGTCGTTGCAGAGCATGCCCCTGTAGATCGCTTCCTGATTCTGTGTCAGCGTAATGATCTGATTTTCTATATTCTGTATCTGTGTGAAAAGCGAAAGTTCTCCGGATATCTCCGGCCGGAGGAGACTAACGATCCTTTTTGCTTCCCCATTATCCGGAAGTCTCTTCCATGAGGCGCGCTCTTTCCAGAAATTGGAGAGCCTAAGAAGATATGTTTTCATATCATGCAAGTCATGAATGTCTGCGATCTGTGCCCGGTCCAGATCCGGGATCGCATCCTTCTGCCGGAATTCGGAATCCGGAAATACCACACCGAAACCAAACAGACACTTTTCAAGGTGCTCACCGTATTTTTCTTCCGCAGCAATAAAATCCGTAAAAGCATGCATGGCCTCTCCGGCTTCGTTTACGGGATCCTTGATGCTGTTTACGTTTCCGGCTTTCGTTGTGGAATACCAGGCACCGTTCTCAAATTCTATAATTCCTCCCTTGACCTCAAGCACAAATGTGCCGCGGCCCGGAATGATGACTGTGAAATCGGCCTCGCCTTCGGACTGACTCGGATGTCTGGCAATATGTACGGAATGAAGAACGGTCCAGTCGTCTGTGCCCGGCATGCTCCGGAATTCTTCAAATAAAATACGCTCTGCTTTGCTTTTTGTTTCATTGCTGCATGTGACCGGTATCATTCTTGCCATCTTTCCCGCCTCCGACAATCATTCTTTATAACAGAAACCGGTGTTTTCAGGCAGCAGCGGCAGTTTTGCAGCACTGATAACCTGACAGGTCTCTCTCAGATCATTATAAAGAAAAGGCAGTAAATTATCAATTTCTATCTTCTTCTTTGTTACTGTCAAGTAAACGTTGGCAAAACTTCCGCACAGAAATGTTTTGCTTCTATTTATGCGCTTTTTCCAGTACGGTGGACGGCTTTTCTGAATTCATGTTTCATATTCAGCTTCATTTTGGCACTCTGTGCCTCTTTTTGACACGGCAGTGCCTGCCCTTTCTTCAGAGCCTCTTATCCTTACTATTACCAGAATCTCTGGAAACTTCCGTCTCCGCTTACTGATGCCCCTTCTACTATCAGTTGTCCCTTCGTGGGATACTCATAGCCATGGCCAACTTTTTCCTTAATTCTTCCTGCCGAAAGAACCGCCCCTTTGATATCCTTAATAATCGACTCTTCAAACACCGGTATCTTCAGCTTCTCAGTGACCTCATACAGCTTTCCTGAACACTTCTTCGCCAGAATCTTCGCCAAATGATTCCCGCCTCTGATACTCCAGCTCGTGTGGTTATGCTTCATCCTTCTTGCGATGAT
>JAZUFC010000198.1:0-5657 GCA_045640465.1 Lachnospiraceae bacterium
CCCGGAATTCATTGTTGAAATCCGGGAACTGCTCATTTCGAGGATGTTTTTTTACAGCTTCCATTGCATTTCGTATTCTGTTTATGTTATATCCTGAGTTTTTCAGATCTGCTCCTGTGAAAGATCCATCTCTGCCTTCCCGTACCATGCATGGAGCGGCGTGACATTCATACGCGGGATCCGCACTTCCTTCTTTTCATATTCGGCTGTGCCGTCCATCAGTTTCTGACAGAGTTCAGCCATATCTTTTACAAGCTGAAGACAAACGGGATTGTATTCGGAAACTTTTGAAAGCTTTTCCTGTCCGTCGTGTCCGCCGAAGAATGCCCAGCTGTCATCCACACCGAGCTTTTCCATCTGACTTATTGCGTCAAGTATCCCTGCCTTGTATGTTTTCATATCGGAAGCGCCGCCGATCAGCATCAGGACACCGCATCCTGACCCGACCGCATCGCCGGAAAACACACACTGATTCTTCATATCCGCAAACAGATAAGAACCGGGCGTATGTCCTTCAAGCGCAACCGGAATGACACTGATCCCTCCGAGATCAAAGCTTTCCGGAAGCATGAGAAGATCTTCTGCAGGCTTCGTATTCAGTTTGATCTGCATGCCCATCGGACGTTCGGAATGCTCACGGAACATATCGAGATCCTTCGGTGAAATATAAACTTCGTCAAATTCTCCCGTCTGTCCGATGTGATCAAAATGGCCGTGTGTCAGCGCCATCACAAGCGGCTTGTCCGTCAGTGTCCGTACGAACTGAAGAAGGCTTTCCTCTTCCATGCCCGCATCGATCACGAGTGCTTTTTCTTCACCAATCAGCAGATACATGGATTCCTTTTTATCACCCTGTATCAGGTAATCGTTTTCATTCAGTTTTCTGAAGCTGTATCCCATAAGATCCCTCCCTGCATTTTTTTGCTTCTGTTATATGATTCCGGTGCCGGAAGTTATTCTTCGGTCGATGTGTTAATATGAAACGCACCGGAATCACCTTTTTTATTTCTGATATCATTATATCCTCAGGATCCGCCTGTGAGCATCAAAAAAGACGCTTCTCCTTTTGCATAAATCGAAAATTTTCTGAAAAGAAACGATCTTCCGTCTTTCACGCAGTATACTTCACCGAAAAAAGCTTGACAGATAACTGTATCACTTATATAATACACTTCAAAGTGTATTATACGACTAATACGGTGGTGAAAATGATATCTTTTGAAAATTTCCGTCCGTCCGGTGAACAGCCGGTCTATCAGCAGATCATACTGAATATCAAACGGCGCTCTGTATCAGGCGAGATCCGAAACGGTGACGAGCTTCCGTCCAGAAGAACGCTTTCCGCACTTCTCGGCATTAACCCGAATACTGTTCAGAAAGCCTTTCATCTTCTGGAAGAGGAAGGACTCATCGAATCCAGAAGCGGCGCCAAAAGCTGTATGGTTCTGAATGATGCCGTTCTGAAACGTCTGAAAGAAGAACTTTTGAAGAATGATCTTCTGAAGATCGTTTCCGCACTCAGAGAAACCGGCATTTCAAGGGAAGAAGCCGTCCGGCTGATCGGAAAATACTGGGAGGAATTATCATGAAAAAGCATATTTCAGTCTTCAATCTTCTGAGTCTGATGACTGCGGGAAAGCTGCTTCCGGGACTGATCATCCTGGCTGCTCTGCAGACCGTCCTTTTCCTCTGTTTCGGAAGAAACGGCGATTATTTCATGACAGGAACCATCGGAGCCATAGAAGGCATCCTGCTTGCCGGCGCCTATGCGCTGACTGTCATCTGCTGTGCGAATGCGGGAAGCACCCGGAAGCAGAGCGTATCCTCCTATACCGTGCTGCGGCTCAGTGTATCGGAACGGACGTTCATGCTCTGGCATCTTCTTGTCTCGATCCTCTCGTTCTTTCTGTTCTTCTTTTCGGAAATGCTTCTCTTTCTGCTTTTCGGAAGGATGTATGAGAACTCTCCTGCATTCCGGGAAGGGCTTCAGGGGATCTATACGGATTATTACAGGAACAAACTGATATATCCGCTGTATCCTTTTGCGGAACCGCTCCTGATCGCAAGAAATGCGGTATTTCTTGTAAGCAGTTCCTGTGTATCCGTCTATGCATCCTGCGCAAGCCGCCATCATAAAAGAGCGAATCTGATGCCGTTCTTTATTGTGATCACGATCTCTTTCTTCAGAAGGGATCTGTCGGATTCTGCTGTCATGCCGGTATTTGACATGCTCATTTCAGGCGGCACCGGGATCTTCGCACTCGTGCTGGCGTTCATATACGTCCATAACGGGAAAGCCGCCCCCGATGAAGGCGATGAAGAAGAGGAGGCTCTGATATGAAAAATCTGCCGGATAAACTGAAAGATCTTCTCCCGCCCGGTGTTTCACTTGAAAAGGAACTGATCGAGTTTTCGGTTTATTATCTCCTGTTTGTATTTCTGTACAGTCTGAATTTTATCGGTAATTTCAGCACCGCAAAAAGCCGTATATTTGATGACGGAATATGGACAGGCGAAAAGATCGCTCCTTTTTCGATCCTGATGTCTCATGTCTTCCGCGGCTTCTGGGTGCTTCTTCCGGTCATTCTGATCTTTCAGCCGCTTGCATTCAGAAAAACGTTTTTCACGGGAAGCAAAAGCATCTTTCTGATGAAACGGCTTCCGGAAAAGCATGAGCTTCTGAAGCGGATCTTCGGTTTTCCGCTTTTTGAACTCTTTTTAACCGTGATTCTGTTGGTGATTCTGACCCTTTTGTACAGACTGGTCTACTTTTTATGCACGCCGAAGGCTGCGCTTCCCGGTCTGATGCTTTTTGAATTCTGGAGGGCTTTCTGATGCTCGAACTTATCAATGTCTGCAAAAATTATGAAAACACACATGCACTCAGGGACGTTTCGTTTTCTGTCGGTCCCGGAGAGATCGTCGGCCTGTTCGGTGAAAACGGAGCCGGAAAAACGACGCTTTTCAAATGCATCCTGAATTTTGTCCTGTATAAAGGGAAGATCCTCCTTGACGGAGAACCGGTCACGAGAAAGAATATCGCCCGCCTGTCCTTTGCAACATCCGAACACAGCTTCTTTCCGGAACTTACCGCCAATATGCATCTTGCTTTTTATAAAGAGCATTTTCCTGATTTTGACGAAAAACGCTTTCATGTTCTGATGGAATTCTTCAGACTTCCGGCAAACAAAAAACTCTCTTCTTTTTCAACCGGTCAGAAGAATCAGTTTGAAACCCTTCTTTCCCTTTCACAGGGGGCGGATTACATTCTGATGGACGAGCCTTTTGCGGGAAACGATATCTTCAACCGTGATGAATTCTACCGGCTTCTTTTAGGTATATTAAGGCCGGATGAGACCGTGATCCTTTCCACGCACCTGATCGAAGAGGTCTCCGGGTTTATCAGCCGCGCTCTCCTTCTTCATCAAGGCACTGTCATCGGAGATATCCGGACAGAGACGCTTGAAGAGAAGAACCTTTCACTGACAGACTATATCAAACAGGCCTGGAATTACCGTTCGGACCGTGTTCTTACCGCGCTTGAAAATCTGAACAAAGGAGAATAAGCGAATGAAAAAGCTCTTTCGAATCTCTTTTCTGTTTCTTCTGATCCCGCTTGCCGCGGTTATGTTCTTTACTTTTCGTAACGGCAGGCTTCGTGAAGAAACAAAGGATCAGGTGGCATATACAAAAACAGATCTGTACGGCGATTCCAAAAACGCAGCCGGCGTAAAGGTGCATGTAAAAAACGCACTTCAGTATCGGCTTATTTTTGATTCGGACGTCTGTTTTCGGCATGACGGGTCGTATGACGCAGCAACTTCTGTTTCGCTTTCAAAAGAAACTCTCTGGCGGGATGAAGTGTTCTACGGATACGGCAACTGTGATCACGGATGTGATTCGGAATATATTGATCTTTACGGCGTCCGTCTTTCCGGCGGCGTCGGCTTTCTTGAAAATAAAGATGCAGAAGGGAATTATGTCGGGATCTTCAAAGCAATCGAGGAACTCAGAGACACACTCGCTCCCGGTGAAAGAAAGCAGAAAAAGATCCGGCTTGCCGACTACTATACTTACTATCCCGTGATCGGAGAGATTTTTCTTCCGGAGATCTCCTACGGCTTCCATCCGGACTATCTGAACTATGATCCCGAAGAGAATGAAGACGTCCGGTTGGAATATGCACTCAGCGATTTCTTCCGTATTCCAGTTCTTGAAAACGACTGCACCATGATCAGTGCCTGCGGCAGCGGGAACGGTTCGTCGGTCTCATCGCCCTCCGGTACCGTGACGTTGAATGATGCATCAGCCGGTCTTGTTTCGGTGGATACCGCCTATACAGACGGCTTCTATCCGCTGGATGATGCGGACTGCTTCGATTTCAGAACCTATTCCGCAGTCACGGAGGACGCGGCATTCTTCTGGTTTCCGAACCGCAGCAGCAAAGGAACCGTTGTGGATACTTCTCTGATCCCGGGCGGATACGGGATCTACATTCTCCCTTACGACACGGATATCCGTACAGATGAACTCGCCCTTTTCTATCCGGTTCCGGAGGAAAGCAGGATCCTGCATCTCGGCCTAAGCGCGGACAGAAAACACCTTTTCCTCTATGCGGAGGAAGAAGGAAAAGTGTATCTTTCCGTCATTGACCCGGAAAACGCCTCTCTTCATCAGAAACTGTATCTGACCGGGTATGATCAGGAGGAAGAATATACGACGATCACCGACTGCAGCGGCTTTTCCGCTTTGTACACATACAATAAAGAGCTGATCGTGATCGATACATCCGAAGATCAGGCAGCGGTCGTGATCCGTCATTCCCTTTCGGACTATGAAAAAGAAGCAGAGTTCCTGCCCTTTTCACACTACTACAGCCACTGTCTTAACTATTCGGACGGAAGATTTCTGATCACAGGTTCGAATCAGGTCTCGGAAAGTCACCGTGAAACAATGAGCACCGGCTGCGGTTTCTATATCGCTGTTTTTGATGCTGACGGTCTTTCCTATTACGGACTTGTGGAAAGCTCGCTTACGGATACCAGCATCGGAACCGCCGGAAACTTTTCGACTCTTGTTCATCCGTTCACAAGAACGCCTGTTACGGGATATTTCGAATAGTCCTTTGACCGGAATTACGATTTATGCTATTATAATATCGCACCGCGGGAGTGCAGCGCACGCAGCGGTGCGGATATCATCGGTTAGTGCCGAAAGAGCAAATATCATCGTCTGGTGCCAAAACATTTTGACTCAGACCCTGCAAGATCATTCATCAGGAGACCGGAAAGCAGGATGAAGGAACAGAAGCTTCTTACATATCTTCGAAAATGCATACAGAAATATGACCTCATCCGTGAAGGCGACCGGATCGCCGTCGGTGTTTCCGGCGGCAAGGATTCTCTTCTGCTTCTCTACGCGCTTTCCAGACTCAGAACATTTTATCCCGTGCCGTTTTCTCTGAAGGCTGTCACCGTCGATATGGGCTTCGGTGCCGATTATTCAGACATAGCCCGCTTCTGCGAAGAGCTTGAAGTTCCGTTCATTCTGGAAAAAACACAGATCGCAGAGATCATCTTCGAAGCCCGGAAAGAGGATCATCCCTGCTCTCTCTGCAGCAACATGAGACGCGGCGCGCTTGCAAGTGCCGCAGAACG
>JAZUFC010000199.1:0-2440 GCA_045640465.1 Lachnospiraceae bacterium
CGAGAAAGAATCCAAAGACAGGATCAAACCTTCCTGCCCGCTGGACGGAAAATGCGGCGGATGTCAGCTGGGTCACCTTTCTTACGAGGCGCAGCTTAAGTTCAAGCACGACAAAGTAATGGAGGACCTTTGCAGGATCGGCCATTTTCCGGAAGAAGAGATCAGAAGTGTCATGGACGAAAATACCATCGGCATGGAAGAGGGAAAGTGGAAGCATTACAGAAACAAGGCACAGTTTCCTGTTCAGATGGTGAACGGAAAAGCAGAGGCGGGATTCTATGCACAGAGAAGTCATCGGCTGATGCCTACCGAAGACTGCCGTATTCAGTCTGAAAAAGCTAATGAATTGATCGCTGCCATCATGGCTTTCGCCAGAGAAAAGCAGCTTTCCATTTATGATGAGGAAACCGGAAAAGGACTTCTTCGTCACGTCCTGATCCGCACCGCTGAAGCGACCGGACAGGTATCTGTCTGCTTCGTTATCAATGGAAAGACCATTCCGAATGTGACTGATTGGACAGACTTCATGAGAAACCAGGGAGTCACCGGTTTTTCCGTGAATATCAACCGGGAAAAGACGAACGTTATTCTCGGAAGAGAGACTGTTTCCCTCTTTGGTTCCCTTCATATCGAAGACAAATTGGATACGCTGACATTTCAGATCTCGCCGGCCGCTTTCTATCAGGTCAATACTGCGCAAATGAAGGTCCTCTATCAGAATGCGCTTGATCTTGCCGGTCTTACCGGAGAAGAAGTGGTCTGGGATGCATACTGCGGTATTGGTACCATCAGCCTTTTTCTGGCGCGCAAAGCGAAAAAGGTATATGCCGTGGAGATCGTGCCGGATGCTATCGAAAATGCTAATGAAAATGCCCGGTTAAATGGCATTGAGAATGTTGAGTTTTTTGTAGGGAAGGCAGAAGATGTTATTCCCGAGCAGTACCATCAAAACGGTGTTAAGCCGGATGTGATGGTGGTGGATCCGCCCAGAAGCGGCTGTGAAGCCTCCCTGCTGGAGACTTTCCGTGCCATGCAGCCCAAACGGATCGTATATGTTTCATGCGACCCGGCCACACTGGCAAGGGATCTGGATATCCTGTGCCATGCATCTTCTGAGACTGGTGTTTCCTACCAGATAGAGAAAGTCAGGACCGTGGATCTGTTCCCGAACACGATCCATGTGGAGACTGTCGTACTTTTGTCCCAAGCCTAAGTTGAATCTTTGGAATAACGAGGAATGCAGAATGGTACATTTGGAGATCGTCAATGAATCGACATTTCGCAAGGTAGTCGATATGAAACTGGGGGAGGAACAAAGCCGTTTCGTGGCTCCGAATGTTGTGTCTCTCGCACAAGCCTGGCTGTATTACGATGATGCTAGACCTTATGCGGTTCTCGATGACGATAAGGTCGTAGGTTTCATGATGCTTGACTGGGATGAAGGCGAGCGGACTGTCGGAATATGGCGGTTTATGATAGCGCCTAAGGAACAGGGAAAGGGCTATGGAAAAGCTGCGATGAAAGCCTTTCTGAAACTCATTCGGGATGAAGGCGTTTTTGATCTGGCACATCTGGATTACGTGAAAGAGAACACGGCTGCACGGAATCTGTATGCTTCCTTCGGATTCTCCGAAAACGGTGACGAAGAGGAAGGCGAGATCGTAATGACATTGCCCCTGACGGATTCGCCTAAGGTGGGCCGAACAACGGCTGACGAAGAGGACCTGGAAGAACTGCTCGAGGTTCTTGAGGATGTAGCAGAACCGGATAAGAGACAAATAGGTAAGGAATACCTGGAAAGTGCAATCGCCAATCGGAAGGTCTCCCGATACACCCTGATGGGCGACGCCATCGGTTTCGCAATCGACGGGAAGCTTGTTTTGTCGGAGAAATATCGGGATCGCGAGAAAGAGATCAAAGAAAAATACGGATCTGAATGAATTCTTGAAGGAGAAAACTGATCCTGTTGTAAACAGATAGCGCATGATAATTTACTTAAACGAAAACGGCCATGGAAACCCTGGTCGTTTTTTTATCTGGTTTTATATCGGTTTATTAAGCGTAGGGCTCCTGCTGCCTGAATTTTCACTGAGATCTTTGAAAGCGGAGATTTGATTGACAAGATAGGCGCTAAATGATAAAGTAAAGAAAGTAAAGAATGTATGGCGTGTTCTGCCGGAGGAAAACAATGGAAATCAGCAAAATATCGTCTAAAGGGCAAATAACTGTACCGGTTTCTGTTAGAAACAAACTGAACCTAAAACCGGGTGATAATGTAGTGATATTTGAAGAAAATGGCAGATTTTTTATAGAAAATGCCGCAACGATCTCGTTAAAGTATATTGGTGCTGATAATGCCGCTGCGAAGTATGGTTTTGAAATTCAAAACAGACCGATGGAAGTCGCAGAATCACCGGTGAGATATTGTACTGTCAGGGAA
>JAZUFC010000200.1:0-3535 GCA_045640465.1 Lachnospiraceae bacterium
AGAACGACATGGCTACGATCCGACTTGTTCCCGCGAAACTGCACGAACTGTACAGAGATCTTTCCGAGATCGTGAGATATGAATAAGACATCAGGCGAAGTATCATGAAACAAAATGACTCGTTATCAAAAGTACCGCGTCATTTTGTTTCAGAAACATAAGATCCCCTTGTAAAACCCCCTCAGTGAATTCCAGAAATAGTAGGGGATGAGATAATCGGTATGGTAGTAGTCCGATACTGAGAAATAGATGTTGTTCTTTGCGGGATCCGTACCGTAGGAGAAGCAGTCCTGACCGGTCAGAAGCTTCATCTGTGTCTTCATGCCTGCCGCATCGCGTACGCCGCCGCAGGAGGCGAAGATGAAGAACGGAAGATCCGGATTGGCCTTGACGGGCGCAGTGATGTAGTCAAGGATCTGTTCATCCGTATAGGAGGGACGGGTTCCGGGGCCTGCAGCCGGGATCGCGGGCTTCATGGTATCGGGAGAGATGCCGCCGCTTGTGGGTGCGAACCATCTGAAATATTCAAATGAATGATAGAACATCTTCCAGGTCCAGCCGGTTCCTCTGGAATAGCCGGCAAATGCACGGTGATCTCTGGAAGCCTTGATGGCAGCATCGGAGCCGTCGGTCAGATAGGTGTTGTACTTCAGCTCGACTGCGGGAATGATGTCCTGAACGATCTCTTTGTAATAGTATGCGGGAATGCCTTCCGTCATGCCGTCGCCTGCTTCCGCACGGCCGGTCTGGATACGGACGTCCGCATCTCTCATCGGATCCATGTAATAGGTCACGAATACGATGATGCAGGGATCAAGCTCACCGGAGTCAAACAGCATGTCGAACATGTACTTGTTGCCGCCGACTGCGAACATGGCAGGTTCACAGGTGTTGCCGTGCTGGAAGTAAAGAACATTGTATTTTCTGTTTTTGTCTTCCGCATCATAGCAATAGGGCAGGTAAACGTAAGCGGTCTTTTTGTAGATCTTTCCGTTTTCGTAAACGGAGGTCTCATAGTCCAGTCTTTCGGCTTTGCCCATCTTTTCCGGAACACCGGTACGAAGATAGGGGTTTTCCTCGAAAACAGTTTCAAAATCAATGATCTCACCGGGGGCGGTGACTACTTTTCTGAATTCACTCATGAGTGCTACTCCTTTCGACAAAAATGTGTTTTACTGCTGTTTCTTATGATCCGTGTGCTCACGCTGTTTTGCTGACGGCACCTGATCTGTTTACATTTCGTGGAAGCTGCCGCCGTAGCCCCAGGACGGATATTCACCGATCGTATAATACTGTTTATTCACGGGAATGTCCAGGAGAGTATGGAAGTTTTCGCTGAGGGTACGAACGAACCGGTCCTTGTTTTCAAAGGGTGCAGGTGTGAAGACGCGGATGTCCGCAAAGATCAGCGGCTGCTTTTCAAGGCTCATGTACATATCTCTTCCCGCAGAGATCTCGATCATGGTATTGTCTTTATTCTTTTCGGGAAGCAGCGGCATATTCTCTGCGATCATTTTCATGACCTCGACCTTCTTTTCTTCAGAGATCGGTTTTCCGATGTGGATGTTGATAAACGGCATAATATCATAACCTCCTGCCTGTTATACTTGAATCCATCATAGACACTGACGCACAAAAAATCAAGTCTGAAACGCGCTGATTGCAGGTCCATCCGCGAATGCGTGAACAGTTTTTTCCTTCCGGTGAGCGATAACAGAGACAACTGTATGTATATCAAAAATCATGGTTTTTCGGATTGCGTAGTGGAAGGATCGAACTTTGACTGTCTCAAAGAAGCCTCCAAAACCTGCTGAAGCACCGAAGTACCTTCAATGCAGTGCCGGTAAACCGTTGGAAGGCGGAGCCTTCTCTCCGAAATAAACAGGAAAACCATATCTGCAGAGAATACGTGGAAAAGAGATATATTGCCCAGGTGCAGCAGCTTATGATATTGAAGGTTTCCGAGAGTACTGTGACAACAGTCAGGGTCAGCAGCATCTATGCAGAACAGTCAGTTCATCAATTTTAAGAACTGTGCCGGGGTGATTGCAGGAACCTCTGATTCATTGAAATCCTTGACATTGCAGGTGATAATGTAGTCAGCCCCAACTTCTTTTGCACATTTATCCTGAAGACAGTCCTCAAAATCAGCAGATCTGTCATTGGCGATTGCCTCTAAAATCTCACTCTGAGATGCTGAAGCCACAGAGAAGATCTTACATATTGCCCTAAGACACTGTCTGCGTTCCCGGTCTTCCCATTTTCTCAGAACATACCAAAGGGTGGAAAGCGTGTGGAAAGCAATATATCCAGTGCATTCATTCAACGCGCATTTTCTTACGATCTCAACTGATTGTTCCAGATAAGAGTCCGGGCGACTGGTGATGTAGTTCAAAAGGATGTTTGTATCAATCAATATGACCATATTTCGCATCTAATGCATCGCCCCGTTCCTGATCATAGTCGATCAATCCTGCATTTTTTACCCTTGCGATTTCCAGACTTTCAAAAGCAGCCATCCTGTTTTCGGCGCTCCTGGATGACAAGGGGGCTTTAACGATAAACGGAATACATCTCTCCCTCAAAGCAGTTCTGGTGAAGGTTTCATAGAATGTCTGCTTGGTCTGCCCCATTGCGTCGAGCATAGCACTTAATTCTTCATAGATGGAATCTTCCAATCTGATGCTGACAGTTTTCATGACAAATTGCTCCTTTCTTGATTTGACATAATAGTACATTATATTAGATCAAATAGCAAGCAATAGCAGTCATTTATCATATAATATCTAGTGAAAAGATGTGCTTTTGAATTCTGTAAGCGGCAGCGCCAGAAAGATATAACTGACGAATTTCTCAAAGCATAAGCAGTAAATCGAGAGTACGGGAAATCATGATTATGATTATGCGGAATACTGTCATCGAATCAGGTCGATGCAGCTTCCTTATTATTAACGAAAGGCAAAGAAGATGGACAAAAAAATCGGAACAGATGCAGGACAACATCAGCTTCATGAAAGAACTGGTTCCTTTGACGGAAGAAGAAAAAGCGATGACGCTGAAGATCGCGGATATCATTAACGAGACGATCACGGTTCCCTGTACCGGCTGCTCATACTGTACTGTCGGCTGTCCGCTGCAGATCGATATTCCGAAGGCCTTTTCGCTTTACAATGCAGATCTTCAGGAAATCAAAGAAAAGGACTGGACGCCGCAGACCGAATATTATGCAAATATGCTGCTTACCCGCGGCAATCCTGCGGACTGCATCGGCTGCGGGCAGTGTGAGGAGATGTGTCCGCAGCATCTGCCGATCCGTGTCTTCCTGCAGGATGTCGCCGAGTATTTCGGCTGATCAGAACAGGTCCAGCGTGCTGGTCAGGTAGATATGCTCCCTGACCTGCAGCCGGTATTCCGGCTTTGTCATGTAGTAAAGCAGAAATTCCAGGATCAGTGCGCTTCCGAGTCCGCGGCCTTCGATCTTGAAATTGGCAAAGCCCATCGGAAGATAAATGTTCAGAATGTCCTCCGTGCCGAT
>JAZUFC010000201.1:0-5960 GCA_045640465.1 Lachnospiraceae bacterium
TGCTCCAGAGAGTCTGTTTCACTCGGAAGGGCTAAGAATTCCCTCCCTACGATAGTGCCGTCTGAATGCATGACTGATAACGTACACGCATTGTTAATGCCAAGGTCAACAGCGATAACTGTTTGTTCTTTGATATCTGTATCGGTAAGTTTTACGGTCTCTTCAACCGGAAAGTCAAGAAACCATTCCTTACCACGTTTCTGAAGCGTGGGATTACAGATTCTTCTGCTTTGAAGCGCTGCCTGACTGTTGTTTTCGTCGCGTTCGATCCGTGAACAGTGTCTAAGGATATATTCTCTGTCGGATCTTTTTAGTGAAACCGTAAGCCAGTCCCACGTATTACGGATGAACACCTTGATCTGTACAATATAGGGATCTTCGGTCTCCGAATACATGTTTCCCTGATACATACAGGGATAGACATATCCTGCTTTTGGCTGTGACGGAGCCTTGCCGCGCACAATCGGATCCGCATTTTCCCAGTTGGCAAGGTTATTCATATAGGATGACACCTTGCCGATTGCTTCCGTAATCGTGCTTCTGAGAAGATAACACGGATACTTGTAAAAGTATCTGTCAAAATCGTAGGGAACAGCATCCCTTTTTGATGTCGCATGGACAAGAGTCTCCACATAACGCTGTCTTGCCTTATCGCCCTTGATTGCTTCAACACCGGACCATTCTCTGATACAGACATCGATCAGGAAGTCAACGGCTTTTCTGTAGATACTGATTGTATCCTGTAAACACTTGTTATAATGCTTTATCTTACAGCCGTAAGCAGAGTGTATATGCACAGCTCATTGACCTCCTTTAGTTGATTACTGCTTCTTTTGTGAGTTGATATAGTCCGTGATCTGGGATCGGCTTCTGTCACTGACGGTTGCCACAAAATACGATGGATTCCAAAGATGCCCGCCCCATAAAGATCTCTTAATTTCAGGGTGGGCAAGAAACAACCACCTTGCTGTATTACCTTTAAGAATCTTTATGGCATCAGACAACCTTAACTGTGGTTTACAGTCAACCAGCAGATGGATATGATCCGGCATAACCTCCATAGCCATAACTTTCATATCCAGAGATTCCATTGTATGGATGAGATACTGTTTTACATCCTCCTCAATGGAACCTGTAAAGATCGGTTTTCTGTATTTGGTAACCCAGACAATGTGGTATTGTAGAGAATACACATATCCCCTACCATGCGTAACACTGCTTGATACAGTAAAAACGTCGATATTTTCCATATCTGTATTGTACCATATGTTTACGAAAAACGCAAGAACGTACGTTCGTCAGATATGAGACTTACCCGCCTTACTCACGACTGAAGTCACGAGTGTGCGGCGGGTACTTGATCAACGCCGGAAGATTAGAAACGTTCTGTAAATAAATAAATGAGTCTCCGTACATCCGTCTCAGCTTTCCCGGCGAGCAGTCTGCACCCAGCCCGATTCCAAACACAGTTGCGACCTGTTTTGCTTCTCTTATAGCAAAAGCAGTATCAGCAAGACCGGTCTGTAATGACTGGTACTCTTCTTTCCATTCGGCACCTCCGCACCGATGCAATACGCTTTTCCGTCAGGCGTTTTTTCAACGCACTCCAATTTTGTTCCGATCATGCCGTACAATACGGGCACGATTCTGACATTTTCAATCTCTTTTCCATTACTCATAACTATTCTCCTTTCCTCTCTATGAGATCGATCAGCCTGATTGGATTCTACGACGAAAAGCTGCAAATAAAAAAAGCCCGCACAGAGAACACTCCGGGCGGGCCGATAAAAAAACTGATCATTTTCTGTATGCGATCAGGATACCGAGCGTGATCAGAACTGCCGGGATAAAGCATAAGCTCATGACCCCTCTCGTAATTACCCCGAACACATGTAAACTGAATGGTATGACCAGAACCAGTACACAAACGGCAAACAACGCGACCATCAGTCTTGTAGACACGGACTTATCTTCTCTGTCTCCCTGATACCGGTCCTTATAGTCATCATAGTCCTCTTCATCGTTTAAAAGCAGATCTTTGTTTTCAGCCATCTTCAACACTCCTTTTCTTTCGATAAATTGATTATACGATGGTGAATTGCTTCAAATCCAAAAAACAAAACCCCGGAACTACTTTATCCGAGGTCTTGCTTTTTGTTACTGTTCGGGATACGCTGCATCCTTCTTTGAATTCAAGTGCTTCTGCTGGAGGATATTATTCGCCAGCTTAAGCGCTTCAGGAAACTGTGAATAGAAGAAGCCGTCGTAGGAATGTTTCATCCTTTCAACGAGATTTTTCATGATTTCCCATGAAAGAAAAATACTATTTTTCACATATGTATCCTTGAGCATTTTGGAAGGAGTACCTGCACTCGTTCCATTTTCAAGGATACGCAACGGGGAATCGTAGTTAATGATCTCCAGTTGAAAAGGGCTTCTGTTTGCAGGCCATAAATATAGATAGACCTCGACGCACGGAACGATCTCGCCCTCTTGTGCCCTTCGAGACGAAGTGCTGCCGGGATCCTTGACATAAGGTATTGCCTTTGTAAGTGAAAACACGAGTTTCTGATTCTTTTCTTTCTTTACCTCTGCTTTTACAAGCTTTCCGGATCTGAAAAGATCAAGGGCTTCATTGATAGCTGACATCTGGGCCTTGTTCTTGGGATATCTGTCAACATTTTTCTCGAGATACCCATATATAGTAACAAGTTCTTCCTCATTTTTTGGATCACTGAGAACTTCTGCGGGAGTCATCCCGGCAAAAGGTTTCATTGCCAACGTCTGACTATAAGCCAGCGTTTTGGGGATATCGGGACTGTTCTTTTCCTCTTCCTCCGTCACAAAAGAATCGACTACGCTGTCAAGCGCTTTTTCTATCTTTCCGATGAACGGAAAGTAGTTAATATCACAGTCAATACGTGCCGTAGCTGGTTTTTTGCTGTCTCCAATTTTATCAATTATCGTAAACCGAAAACCCGAAAACGTGCTATCAACGACCTTAAGCGGCGGCTCACCCTCCCCGTTATTCCACCGTGAAGGCACAAATGATGCCTCACATGAAAACACCTTTTCCTTGGTAAATGTCACAAAAATTTCCTTCGGATTCTTTTCAAATGCCATTCCTTTTCCTCTCTTTCAAATTCTCTATGCAATCTATGATTACACATAAAGGAAAATACGATAAAGAATAGACAAATAAAAAATCAGATGCCGTTGCTGCTTCCCGGCTCCCAGTTGTCTGTCGGTAAAAGTTCAAACACGGGCCCGCTTTCATAGAGCCAGAAATTGATATCGCCCTGTGTATCCGTCCTGTATAATGCGGATCCTGAGTCCTGAATACGTTCAAGAACGGTTCTTGCCGGATGTCCGTAATCATTTCCGCTGCCGCATGAAATGACCGTATATTCAGGGCTTACAGCCTCGATAAACGCCTTACAGGATGAGGAACTGCTGCCGTGATGATTGCAGATATAGATATCCGACTTGAGTTCTGCTCCGGAACCAATGATATCCTTTTCCGATTCCACTGTGGTATCTCCGCCTATATATAGAGAAGACTTCCCGTCTGAAATGATCATGGAGAGGGAGTTGGAGTTTTCATCCTCGTACTCTCTCACAGGTCCGTTAAAAGTGATCTCGCAGTCCCCAAAGAAATACCGGCTGCCCGCCGCCGGCACGATAAACGGAACAGCGTTTTCAGAGATGTACCCCATGAGCGATGTATAAGTTCTGAATTCCTCCGAAAGCGTATACCCACTGCCGATCACGGTATCCACTTGAAAATTCTGAAGTACACCTTTGGCAGACGCGATATGATCCACGTCCCAGTGTGTAAGAATCAGGTATTTTATTGATACCGGTTCAAGCTTCTTCAGAAAAGCGATCAGGTTCTGTTCATAGCCTGACGATGAACCGCAGTCAACGATCACGTACTCACCACCTGAACAGAACACGGCAGCGCTTCCCTGTCCGACATATAAAACCGTTCCCTTAAGGGTATAACCCGGCATGCCTTCCATCCCGCCAAGCCACGGTACCGAAACGACTTGCTCTGCCGGATTATCGACCGTATCACTTGTCCAGTACGGATCCAAGTTTTCCGCTTCCGCGGATCCTGACGCAAGGATCTCAAGATACGGACTGCATGTGGTTCTGTTGCATCCGCATATAAACAATAACAGAATGCATGTTAAAATAAGTATCGCCAGCTTTTTTCCGGACATCTTTCCACGTCTTTTCCAAATCATAAAACCGCCTCTCCCTCATCATAAAGCTCAATCAGTCCGTCCATATATCCGGTATCACGAAACTCATCCGCCACCTCTCGGCATTTAGAGAAGAGTTCCCAATTCTCGACCATTTCCTGCACGTACTTATCTGCGCCGCTCTGTTCCACACCAATCAGGTTTCCCGCTCCGCGCATCTGAAAATCCTTTTCTGCGATTTCAAAGCCGTCCGTTGTTCTGCAGATCGTCCGGATCCGCTCGTTCGTAATATCCGGACATACCAGAACACAGTACGACTGCAACGATCCACGCCCGACACGGCCCCGCATCTGATGCAGACTGGACAATCCGAACCGATCGGCGTTTTCTATGACTATTACAGTGGCATTTTTCACGCTGATTCCAACCTCGATCACAGAGGTTGAGAGCAGGATCTGGTATTCGTTCGCCCTGAACTTTGCGATTGTGTCACCGATCTCTTCCGAATCCATTTTCCCGTTAAGAACACCGATCCGCACTCCTGACGGCTCAAAATAATCGCGATAGATCTTCTCTGCACTTTCAAGGCTTGTCACATCCTTCCCTTCCACATCTTCGATCTGCGGAAAAACAACATAGCACTGATGCCCTGCCGCGATCTCTTTTTTCATGAACGGAAGCACCTTATCCCGATTTTCCTGAGCACAGGTCTTGATATCAATTCTCCCTGCAGGCTTAGTCTTCAGATTGATGATCCGGCAATTCTGACCGTACAATACATTTGCGAGCGTCCTCGGAATAGGGGTTGCGGACATGCTCAGAAAATGTGCTCCTGAAGCAGCTTTTTCACGGATCGCTTTTTTTACGGACACGCCGAACAGATGCTCTTCATCAACAACGATGAGACCGAGTTTTTTGTATTCGACTTCAGTCCCGATACATGAGTGTGTCCCGATAATAATGGATGCTTCGCCGGTTCTGATTTCGGAAAGGATCTTCTTTCGTTCCGCTGCCTTCATCTTGCTGTGAAGAAAAACCGTCTTTATGCCGAATTGCTTTCCATATTCCGAGATCTCATTAAAGTGCTGTTCCGCAAGTACGGTTCTCGGCGCCATCAAAACAGCCTGGTAACCGTTCTCAACTGCATTCAGCATGATACTCGCTGCGCAGACCGTCTTCCCTGAACCAACATCACCAAGCAAAAGAGCATCGATCTGGTAAGCGTTGTACGCAAGTTCCATCATGAGGGATACGGCCTCACTCTGGTCTGAAGTGAGGGTAAAAGGAAGACCGTCAATAAACCTCTTAACAATATCCTGCTTCACGAAGCCGAATCTCGTCCGTTTCTCCGGTTCGGAAACGGGAAGCATATATGAAAAGTAGAGAAGATCATTTATCATAATCCGCTCTTTCGCATATTCTATTTCTTTCATAGACCTCGGAAAATGAAGTGCCCGGAGCGCATCAGGATAGGCGATCATCGGAAAGCGTTTTGAAGCGGCTTTTACAACCGGCTCGGGCAGCGGCTCTTTTGCATCTCTTAAATAGTGCTGGATCATGTCACGCAGGTTTTTGTCGGAAATACCTTTTTTCTGCGGATAGACCGTGAAAATACGCGGAACAAACTCTTCTTCCCTTACGATCAGCTCAGGGTTTGAGATCGAGTACCCGTACCGCGGATCGTAAGAGACTTTCCCGCAGACCACGATCTCCAGAAACAGAAGAGTCTGGAAATACTTATACAGATACACG
>JAZUFC010000202.1:0-4183 GCA_045640465.1 Lachnospiraceae bacterium
GCAGGAATCCGTCCGTGAAGGCGGCGGAAACGATGCCGCGGTCATCAATCTCTCTCTTTCCGGAATTCCCGCCGTCACGGCAGGCGTTCCCGTCCGCTACATCCACAGCATGAACTGTATTGCAGCTTATGAAGATTTTGAATCCACCGCCGCACTGATCACCGAGATCGTCAGAAGTCTGACTCCGGAGATCATAGAAAGCTTCTGAAATGAAAGGAGAAAGACATGAACGAGAATATGAAGATCCCGGCAGGAACACCGGATGATGACAACAGATATTATCTTCCCGAAAGTATCTACGGTTCGGATGTTACAGTGAACGACAACGGCAACAGCTCTCATCCGTATCCGAAGAAGCTGCTGGAATTTCAGGATGTGGAGATCGCGGAAGGCTTTCCGGGAACCTGGTACGAATATGTACCGGAATCCTATACGGGAGAGACCGCAGTGCCGCTTGTGATCAGCTGTCACGGCGGACTGATGACCGGCTGGGGCCAGTGTATCTATTCCTCCTGGTCATTTCTTTCGGAGCGGGAAGGCTTCATCGTGATCTATCCGAATGCTTATCTGAATCATTTCTGGCAGGGTGAAAAAGCGCCCGGTATGAAGGTCAGAATGAACATCAAGCCGCTGTTCGGCATTCCGTTCCCGGAACCGGTGGAGATCGAAAAAAACTATGATGCGAATTTCGTTCTGAAGCTGATCGACTATACGAAAGAAAAATACAACATCGATATGAGCCGCGTCTATATTCAGGGAATGTCAAACGGCGCGGGCTTTTCACAGATGTTTACCAAAAACTACGGTTATAAGCTTGCCGCAGCGGCTTTTTCCGCCGGCTCCGGCAGACTGACCTCCAATATGAACACAGACGGCACGATCCGCAACAACGGCGGTCCCGTCAATGTATGGATCTCTCATCCGGAGCTGAACTGGGCCATTGACAGGCCGCTCATTGTGGAGGAACTGACCGTCCGCGAGGACCGGTATTACTGGGCGCACGTCAACGGTATCAGCTCGGACTGCGTTCCGACGATTCGGATCGAGGGTGAACATAACATCACCTATTTCAAGGGAGAAAAGGCCGATCTGGTCTTTGACGATATCAAGAACCGTGACCACGGGCAGGCACTCGACGAAGCTTTCTACTACTGGGATTATATGTTCTCGGGAATGAGAAGAACGGAAGACGGCGTGGAAAGAAACGAGCCGAATTACGGAACGAAGGGAGATGAGTCCGCAGCAGCCTTTGAACTGGGTTCCGACAAAGTCTGGTGGAAGAATCAGGTGAAGACCATGCAGGGTCCCGCACAGAAGTGGGAAAAGATCAAGTATCACGGGCTGAACGGAAAGCATCAGACACGGGGAAGCTATTATATGGTCCCGATCTCCTTCCTGGCGGAAATGGCTGGAGGAAGCTATGAAGAATCAAGGGACGCGCTGACCGCCATGATCACGCTTCCGGACGGCAGAGAGCTGCAGTTTGCACGCGGCTGTATCGGCTGCGTTATTGATGATAAGATACGTTCCATGTACTGTGAGGCGATCCTCAGAGACGGCGTGATCTATGCAAGCGTCGAATGGTTCGCAAAGTATATTCTCGGCTGGTACGTTTCCGAATGCAATGACGTACTCTACGTGACGGATCACTTTGCGGAGCTCGGTCACTTTACGGCGGAGATCCTGAAGGACCTTTTCAAAGGCAGCGCATTCCCGCAGGAGATCATGGACCGCGCTTATGCAGACTGGAAAAAAACGCAGGAGGAATAAGGCTGAATTCTGATCTCAGATCTGCCGTATGAAACGGCCGGTCCGGACCGCGGGGATGTGATCGCATCCTCAGACGGAAGGACCGGCTGTTTTATTGTTTCCCGCCATGGCACGAAATTCACTGGGAGTGATGTTTTCTGCTTTTTTGAACATCTGCGTAAAGTGCGAAAAATTGCTGTAGCCGAGCTCCAGCGCCACCAGACTGACCGGAAGGGAAGTATTCTTCAGCATATCCTTCGCTGTTTCGATCTTGCAGTCGATGATATAGCTTTTGATATTGAGCCCGGTCTCCTTTTTGAAAAGACGTGTGAAGTATTCCGGATTCAGATGAACGTACTCAGCGACTTCCTTTACGGAAAGAAGCTTGTTGTAATTCTCCGTGATATAGGCTTTGGCTTTGTCGACATAACCCGCATCCGTGATCACGGTCCTGTCAGAATCGATGGCTTCGATCAGAAACAGAACTGCCTTTTTCAGTTCATCGATTCCTGTAAAGGAGCCCATGCAATCCTGGTAGGTGTATTCCTCCGTAAACAGCGCAGACAGATTAATGCTGTTCTGATAGAGATACCGGAAGAAGAGCTGGATCAGCTGAGAGTGCAGGTCGCAGAGATTCTGATATCGATGACCGGATACGGCGATCTTGTCGATACAGGCAAAAATGTCTTTTTTCAGCAGATTCATCTGTCCGGATTCCAGAAGTCCTGCCCATCGGTTGATATAGTCCGGGAGCATGGCGTTCAGATCAGAGATCGGAATGATATCTTCGATCATAAAGAAACCGGATTCTCTGGCAATATTGTTCTTAGCTGCATTTTCCACAGCGGACAGATTCATGCTGAAATCTATAAACGGAAACTCGCCGCTGACATAGACGGCGATATTTTTTGTGCCGATATCCAGGCAGATCCCGTTATAAAAGGCATTGATGAAACGGCTGCTGACAGGAATGTCGTCTGCGTCGGAACCGAAAAGAAGCAGGGAGAACTGCCGGTGCGAATTCAGAGAGATCAGATATTCCGTGCCGGCCTTTTCCGTAAACAGATCAATCGCTTTGTCTACGGAAGTCAGTATGTCCTTCTGGGAAGGATACTCCGGCTGCTTTTCCGAATACGCGAACACGTCGATCAGAAACAGCTGACATTCCGTTCCGGAGGAAACGTGATAACCGGAACGGTTCAGGATCTGAATACTGTCATTCAGGTCCTGCGCATTGCCGGAATAGAGTTTGATCAGCGCTGACTGCATGAATTCGGAACGGTGGGAATTGAAAAGCTTCCCGTATTCGTTCATTCTGCGGTTGTTGTAGTTGACATTGATATGATCAGCGGCTCTTTTCAGGACCGCTTTGATGTCTTCCAGCGGGGCAGGCTGAACGATGTAATCAAAACAGCCTAATCTGACGCTTTCTTTTGCATAGGAAAAAACAGCGTGAGAGGTCAGGATGATCCGGAGAGTCTCCGGATACTCTGCTTTGACGATCGCATTCAGTTCAAGACCATTCATTCCGGGCATTTCAATGTCCGTCAGCATGATACTTACTTTATTCTTTTTCATCAGATCAAGTGCTTCTCTGGAACTGGTTGCGGTCAGGACCTGATCATATCCGAGCTCGTCAAAAGGGATCCCCGCAAGGATACCGTTGATCACGCTGATCTGATCGTCCACAATGAGGATCGTCATTCTTTTACCTCCGTTTTCAGCGGGAAATAGATAACGGAAACCGCTCCTCCGGACGGAGCGTTGTAGAACATGGTCTTCGCCTTTCCGTTATAAATAATGGAAAGACGGCGGCGCAGATTGTTGATGCCGATATTGTACCGGTCGAAGCCGTCCGGGACCGGACCGTTGATCTCTTCCAGAACGTCAGATGAATAACCGTTTCCGTTGTCGGAAAGCGTCAGCTTGAAATAGGGTTCACCTTCCAGATCCGCTTCCGATACAGAGATCCTGAACAGCAGGAGATCACCGCTTTTATCATTGTATTTATAGGTGTTTTCGAGAAAGGTCTGAATGATCAGCGGCGGGACCTCAGTGGTCATAAGCTTTTCCGGAATATCCTGATTCAGCATAAAGATGCGGTCGTAATCCAGCTGAATGATCCGGTGATAGTCGTGCACCTCTTTCAGCTCCGCCTCCAGAGGAACGGTGGTGAGATTGTCGTGGAAAATGTAGCGCAGATGATTGGAAAAAGCCAGAATCATGGACTGTATCCTGACCGTGTCGCCGTTTTCCGACATATTGAAAAGACTTTTCAGACAGTTTAAGAAAAAGTGAGAGCGGGTCTGCAGCTGATAATACTGAAGCAGCGCCTGCTCTTTTTCTTTTTCATGCCGGATCCGTTCATCCTCAAGAACGGTCTTTTTATCTAAAAGCTCACGAAGACCTGAGCGGATCACGCGGAATTCTTCAA
>JAZUFC010000203.1:0-2188 GCA_045640465.1 Lachnospiraceae bacterium
GTGATCATCATGGAGCCTCTTCGCGGCGGGAAGCTTGTAAACAATCTTCCGAAGGAAGTCAACACGCTGTTTCAGACATATCAGATCCCGGGAAGATCTCCTGCGGAATGGGCGTTCCGCTGGCTCTGGAATCAGCCTGAGGTCACCTGTGTGCTTTCCGGCATGAATTCCATGGAAATGGTGCAGGAGAACTGCCGCAGCGCATCCGAAGCACAGGCGGGAGAATTCACGGAAGAAGACGAAGCACTTCTGAACAAAGCTGCGGCCCTCATCAATGCAAAGATGAAGGTCGGCTGCACCGGATGCCGCTACTGCATGCCGTGTCCGAAGGGTGTGGATATTCCTGCTGCTTTTGCAGCCTATAACCGCACCTATTCCGAAGGCTGGGTCGCCGGTATGAAGGATTATTTCATGACCTGCGGACTCAGAAAGACTCCGCTCCTTATCGATAACTGCATCGGCTGCGGTGCCTGCGAAAAGAAGTGTCCGCAGCACATCGAGATCCGCAAGGAACTCAAAAACGCCAGAAAACGCCTCGGAAGGAATCTGGTACGGCCGGCCGCCAAGGTGATGCGCGTGTTTATGAAGTACTGAAAAGAAAATGAATATCTGCAAGATGCAGCGGCAAGTCTGAAAGTCATAACAGACCTTCAGACTTGCCTTTTTTACGCCCTCGTGGTATAATAAACCGATTCTCTTTAATAGGTGAATTGCGCCCTTTCGGCGGATTTTGAAATAACTCACCTGCAGCTTTCTGCGGGGAGGGGAGCGGTTTTATGGCAAACGAAACGAATACGAAAAAAGGCATGGAACACTGGCAGATCATTGCCATTCTTCTTGCTGTTTTCGATATCATAACAGTCAATATGGCTTATATGGCTGCACTTCTTCTGCGGTTTGATCTGCACTGGTCGGAGATCAGTCCGGTATATTTAAAAGCTTATGCAGAATTTATTCCCATCAATACGATCATTACGATCCTTGTTTATTACGCCTGCCATCTGTACCAGAGTGTCTGGCGTTTCGTGGGTCTTTCCGAACTGGTCCGCTGTGTGGTAGGCACAATTGTATCAGCCGGGACCCATGCAGTTCTGATCACTATACTTTTCAGGAGAATGCCCTTATCCTACTATTTCGGCGGCGCGATCGCACAGGGCGTTTTTCTGGTCTGTTCCCGTTTCTCCTATCGCCTGTATATCAATTTCATCAACCGTCACGGACTTTCTCAGGTGACCGAGGAAGCACTTCGCGGCCGAGTGATGATCGTCGGTGCGGGCGAAGCCGGCCGGGCACTGTTCCGCGAGATCGAGACAGCGAAGGAAAGCACCCTGAAAACCTGCTGCTACATCGATGACGATCCAAACAAATGGGGCCGTTACATCGACAGCGTGCCCGTTGCGGGCGGCCGTGACGATATCATGGCTGCAGTGAAAAAGTATCATATTGACAAGATCTATATTGCCATTCCCAAGGCAACGGCGGAATCGCGCCGGATCCTTGCAAACATCTGCAACGAGACCGGCTGCGAAGTCAAGATGCTGCCAAGTGTTATGCAGCTTGTAAACGGTGAGGTCAGCGTGGCGCAGCTGAAGGATGTGGCTGTTGAAGATCTTCTGGGCCGTGATGTGATCGCGGTCGATAATGCGGATATCTTTGAGCGTATCAAGCAGAAAATCGTTCTGGTCACGGGCGGCGGCGGATCCATCGGCTCTGAGCTCTGCAGACAGATCGCGGCACATGAGCCGAAGACGCTTGTCATCTTCGATATTTATGAGAATAACGCTTATGACATTCAGAATGAGCTGAAAAAGAAATACCCCGAACTCGACCTGAAGGTCCTGATCGGTTCCGTGAGAGATTCGCGGAGACTGGAGAACGTGTTCTCCACCTATAAGCCGGAGCTTGTATTCCATGCGGCAGCGCACAAACATGTACCGCTTATGGAGGACAGCCCCTGCGAATCCATAAAGAATAATGTCATCGGCACATACAAGACCGCTTATGCGGCGCTCCGTCACGGCTGCAGCCGTTTTGTGCTGATCTCTACCGATAAGGCCGTAAATCCCACGAACATCATGGGTGCTTCCAAGCACATCTGCGAGATGGTCATTCAGACCATCAACGCTTACGTAAAGGAAGAAAAGGCAGAACTGCTTCCGAACCTGTTTACGCATGAGGCGACCGACCT
>JAZUFC010000204.1:0-7518 GCA_045640465.1 Lachnospiraceae bacterium
AGGAACTCATTCAGCGGGATCTCCACGGTCACGGGGTTCCGCTCCCCGAGCTTTTTCACCTTCAGCTTCAGTGAATTCTCCTGATCGGGTATCACGTCGAACTCGCTCTTCGTTTCATACCAGTTGTTTCCGACCTCCGAAAGCTTGATCGTGCGCCGGTTGACGCCCTGCCAGACATCCATGCTGATATCCACATTGATGCGTCCTTCGCAGATAATGCGGTAAGGATAGGCGCTTGTTTCTCTTAAGAATTCACAGGCCGCATATACCGCACCCTTTGCAAACAGATTCTCGATGAGGAAGATACGACGCCTCTGACTCATGATCCGCAGGAAATTCTCTCCCCATCTCTGGCAGGAATCCATTCCCTTGCCGGACAGAAAAACAGCGGAGATCAGTTTCTTGGAAAGCATCCGCTCCACGCAGGAGGTCATGATGGAATCCGCCATTCTCCGGCCGGATGAAGTCTCCAGAATATCCAGAGAAAATCCCTCTTCCAGAAATGTTCTGTCGGCCCGTGCCACATTGGGCTGCATGCCGCGCACCACATCCATCTCGTAATAGTTCAGCCCGTCTCCGGAAAGATCGTAAAGAACAGCCAGATTCGACCAGAGCTCCCGCTTCTGCGAAAGTACAAAATACAGAAAGCTTTCGGTATGGCTGATGATGTGGATCTTCTTTCTTTCCACGCCGAGCTTCTTCATACACCGGATGATCGCATCCAGTACCGTGGAATCCAGTTCCTGAACAGAAAACATGATCTGTTCCACCCGGTCGTTCTTCCTGTCCTTAAACAGCTTTTTCAGTGTTTCCTGAAGGAAGTGGAAAAGGAGCTCCTCCGCGGAATACTTCTGTCCTTCAAACGTCGCAAACCCGTTCACAGCCACGAGTCTTAAGATCTTATCCACGATCGTGCCGCCGCCGAACAGCGCCGTCTGATAAGCTTCCGTTCCGATCAGCCAGACGTCCTCGCCTTTTTTCTTGCATATGGAATTTTGAATAACATACGGATTTTCGTCCTCTGAAAAGATCAGATCCTGCGGTTCATCCTCACCTTCCGTATAGAAGCTGATCCTGCACAGGTCTTTACAGAGATCGTATCCGATAATGAGTCCGTTCTCCATTATTCCTTCCCGAATATATCTTCGATCATGGCATCCTTTAACAGAAGAGTCCGCATCAGTTCCGAGCAGTCTCTCAGGGTGCCTTTATCCGCTATTTTCTGAAGTCTCTGGATATCCTCATAGCGTGTTCCGCTTAAAGAGACTCCCGCTTCGTTCGCCACGACATGTCCCTCTTCCTCGAAGACTTCGCCGTTCTTTTTGTGCACAGAATAGTAAAACTCTATCCATTCCTGTCTGTACAGAATAAAGGATCTGACGTATACCCCCGGATAGACCTGAGTAAGCGTCCGGTGGAAATACTTTCTGACCGGGAGGATCTGTCCGACGACAGCGACTTCCGCGGCATCATCCGTACGGTATTCCACATATACTCGGCCCTCAAGCTCCGAAGGAAGCTCTGCCTTTCCTTCAAAATCACGGAAGCATGCCAGTACGATATTGTCATCCACCGCTTTTTTGAGAAGTGTCTGAGCCAGGCTTCTGTCCGCTTCATCCAGCTCCTTCTGCGATGAAAGAAGCTTCAGGGCAGCCAGAAGTCCGATCTTCGGCAGTGCAAGCTCCTGATTCTTCAGGATCTGTTTCTTCAGTTCCTCCTGATAGCAGGGCGTAACGGCTCTGCCGTCCATGAAATACTCATGGCTTCTCAGGATCAGATAAGACTTTACAAGACTTTCATCTCTGCGGCTGTCGCCGATATACCACTCAAACAGCGCATCCAGATTTTTGTCCGATGCTGCCGCATAGAAGGAAAACAGCATCGTGCGTTCCACCAGATCAAAGGCCGGCAGCTTCTTTTTCCGGATCACGCGTAAAAGCTTCATCATATCCTGCGTGGAACCGGAGAAGGTCCTTGCCAGATACTCGTAAACGGAGGGAGATGCCTGATCCATGGTGTACAGAAGATAACAGAGCGCTCCAAGTGTTTCATCGCTCTTCATGCTGTGCGTACTGAGGATCTCCTCCGTGAGAACGCGAAGACTCTCGGCACTGATTTCTTCCGGTCCGAAGGAAAGCACTTTTTCGTATGCCTCCTCAAAATATCTTCTGTCGATCAGCGATTCGATAAGCCTGCTTCTGTATTCTCTGGAGAACGCCGCAAAATCCGCCTCCAGCAGGAAAGGAATGCAGTCTACATGCTGCATGGAAGGCTCATTCGAAAGATCGATCAACGATTCATAGAGAACGGTCCGGTAGAAGGTGTTGATATTCGGATTCCGGATCAGATCGGTGATCAGGAACAGATCCTGTTCTCTGATCGCGCCTGCTTCCGGTATATTGTCCGCCTGTGAAAGATTCAGAAGCACGGAGGGTTTCACAAAACGCAGGCACTGTTTCTTCAGTTCCTCATTTTCGAAAGCCTTTTCCATAGACAGATACGGATCAAACTGCCGCTCGCCGTTTCTGTTCACGACAGCGATCACGGCCTGCGTACTGAATATCGGAACAAGCGCCTCCTGTCCGTCCATCGAAAACTCGGTCTCCTGACTGAGCTGCGGATAATGCACGACAAGCTTCACAGGATCTTCGACCGTCGTATGGATCTCATACAGATACAAAGCCTCCAGAAGCCCCTCCGCACTTCCTTCGTTCAGATAAGGCTCATCCAGGATCTCCCGGAAAGCCGGGATCATAAAAACGGAATATCTTTCCTTACGGATGCATTCATCCGCATAGCCGCGGATCCGGTCACGGTAAAGCGGACGGATCGTCTCATCCTCCTGATAGAATTTCTGCACATTGTAGTACAGAAAATCAAGGTCCATGGAGGACTGCTGCTTTGCATAGCCGAAATACAGCACACAGTCACGTGAAAGGACAAGATCTCTGTCACGCGGTGCCGTCATCAGATAATATTCATACAGTCCGGGCATGCGGACATTCTTTTCCACCGCCTCACGGTACCATCTGAAGCAGCTTCTGTCCGAGCGTTCCGACTGAAGCAGGATGCTGATGACCGCTTCCAGAAATTCGATGCTGCCGAATTTTGCATATCCTGTCTTCAGGATCTGCATATAAACGGGAAGAAGACGCGGATCGTCCAGATTGTTGGAAAGGAACGCAAACAGCGCATCCTTCGAGATCAGATCGTGTCTCAGGCCGTAAAGCATCGACATCAGTTCGAACTCATCAAGCGATCTGATGATCTTTCTGTTCTTTTCCAGGATCAGCGACGTCTCCTGATAAATAAAGGAATCTGCACCGCCTGTCGCATAATACTGCCGGAGTGCTGAAAGTGCCTTGTCGGCAGTGTTTTCTTCACGGATGTTGAAACGGTATTCCAGTATATTCATCAGAATGGAACGGAAACCTTCCCCGTAATACTTGTGGGTCAGCTTCTTTGCCATTCCGGCTTTTTCGGTATCATTCGTGGCAAGGCTTGCCAGATACATGAACAGACAGTAAAGATCCTTATGAAGGATCCGGTCCTTCTGGATCGCGTCCTGGATCTTCAGAAGCGTTTCCCTTGCACCCGACTGGTTTCCGTCCTGTATGCAGATATAGGCATACAGAAGTCTGGAAAGCGGATCCTCCGGATACTCCCGGATCATGGAAAGTGCTTCCTGCATAAAGCCCGCACGGAAATTCTTTACCTGTGAAAGAGATGCACGTTCGTAGGAAAGGAACAGATACATCAGCTTCAGTATCCGTTTCTGTTCACGGCTTTTTGCGCCGGAACGCTTTTCTGCAAGGATCGCCCGTTTTCCGGACATATCAGGCGCCTGTTCTTCGGGAAGCCTGAGCTTCACGCCCTGCGCCTCCATAAAGCTTAAGAAGCCGCCGTCCTTCCGGATATTGGAATAGAAGGTATAGTAAGCTCCCTGTGCTTTCGTATCGTGCATGAAGGGAAGGCCCGGAAACTCTTTCCGCTGATACTGCCGCATTGCCCCTTCGGGATCCTCTTTTGCGAATGCGATGAATTCCTCCATACCGGAAGGGATCTTTTCATTCTCCATGGAACCCGGTCCGCCGATCGTAAAATCGTACGGAAGTCCGGACTCGCCTCCGTTATACAGGATATCGATCCTGCCCTGCAGAAGATCTCCCGGAAGCATGCCTTCCGTTGAGATCTCGATCGTCACCTTGCCTGTCTTTCCGATAGACAGAGGCTGCGAGACCGTTACCCGGGGATCATGAGAATAGAAAAACAGATGCATGGGTATGTTGTTTTCCGACGTAAACACCATATCGATGCTCATTCTTTTATCCGGCAGAAGCGTACCGGAAAGAGAATCCGCCTGATAGCTGATCCTCGGTGTCGGATATTCGATTGTCCCCTTCAATATCTGTAAGAGACGGTTTTTCATGCTTTATGTTTTCCTTCTGCGAGATGTGTCAGAAAATACTGCGGCCGGTCCTGTCAGATCCTGTTCAGAAAGATCCTCAGGCCCCTTACGTAAAGCCAGATCAGACAGCCGATCAGGATCACACTGATGATGATCCCCCTCTTTTCCATGTAATGACGGATCTTCTTCTGATTCCGGAATCCGGCGATGCCGAAGATCAGAGACAGTACCGAAAGAAGCAGGGAAAAGAACGGAAGGATGCCTGCCAGGATCCCGCCCTGCCCTTCCATCCGGAAGCTCCCGTAGATCGTCAGGCACAGCGTGATCAGTGCACAGAGAGAAAGCAGATAGGACAGGATCCCCTGCACCGTACTGTTTCTCAGGTCGTTCAGGAGCGTATCCTTTCTGGAAAATGCTTTGTGACGCGAGCTTTTCAGATTTTCGATCAGCTTCTTCTCTTCGTTGTTTTCCATTTAACCCTTCCTGCCTTTTTTCTCGTAAAAAGGCAGTACCTTTTCAAATACCGGCCGGATATTCTCGGGAGAACGGATCTGACGTACAGCATCGGTCCTCCGTCTGACGAATCCGGTCAGCTTTTCCATATATTCATCCGCGGTGATGGTTCCTTCCGCCACATAGGAAAGTCCCTTTTCCCAGGACGCGGTCAGATCCGGATTCAGAAGCTGCTTCATGGACGCCTCGACCACATCGAAGCACATTTCACCCAGCAGTTCCGGTGTGACCACCTGCGTTTTGTTCTGTATCTTCAGATAACGGATCACCGTCAGCTTTTTGATGATCTCCGCACGCGTCGCAGACGTACCGATGCCGGAGCCTTTGATCTGAGCCCTCAGTTCTTCGTCCTCGATCAGCTGCCCCGCATTTTCCATGGCAAGGATCAGACTGCCTGACGTGTAGCGTTTCGGAGGCGTTGTCTCCCCCTCTTTCACGGAAAGCTCCCTCAAAGGAACGGTCATGCCCTTTTTCAAGGCGCCGATCTTTTTGAAAAGGGAGGCATCGCTCTCCTTTTCTTCCGGATCACGGTTCGTATCGCTTTCCCAGATCTCCAGATATCCTCTCTCCTTCAGGAAACGGAACGAGGAAAAGAATTTCTCCGTCTTCACCTGAAGGATGAGCGAAAGCTTTTCATATTTTGCCGGCGGATAAAAGATGCACAAAAATCTCCGTACGATCAGATCATAAACCTGACGGTGAAGAGGCGAAAGCGAGGAAAGCGCCGAAAGCCCCTGACCTGTGGGAATGATCGCATAGTGATCCGTGATCTTTTTATCATCCGTATAGATGCTTTTTCCGATCCCCTTATCCAGGTTGTTTTCGATGATAACGGAAACGAAAGGTGCTGCTGTCTCGTAACGGGAAAGACCTGAAATGTTTTTCCTGATCTCTTTCGCAACTGCCGATGACAGTACGCGGGCATCGGTTCGCGGATAGGTCACCAGTTTCTTTTCGTAGAGCTCCTGCACCAGACTGAGTGTCTCGTCGGGACTCTTTTTCAAACGTTTCGAGCATTCGTTCTGAAGCTCCGCCAGATTGAACAGAAGCGGCGGATTCTTCTTTTCCTGCTTCTTTTCGATGCCGGCGACCGTTCCCTTTTTCTCTTCCGTGTCAGAAAGATAACGGATCAGTTCCTCCGCATCCTCCTTTTTCCGGAAGCCGTTCTCTTTATAGAGCTTCGGGCTTTCAAAATATACAGAGCCCTCCTGAGCACGCCATTCCGCCTCGAAGTTTTCGGTAGGTCCTCCGAAAAGTCCCGTTACTCTGTAGAAAGGTGTCTTCACAAAATGACGGATCTCCCGTTCGCGTCTGACGACCATGCCGAGTACACAGGTCATGACTCTTCCGACGGACAGGACCGCACGCTTTTCGCGAAGCGAATCCGCGATCACGGAACCGAACTTCAAAGTGAGGACTCTGGAGAAATTGATTCCCATCAGATAGTCCTCTTTTGCCCTGAGATATGCCGCATCCGCAAGATGATCATAGCAGGAGATATCTTTTGCTTCGCGGATCCCCCGGAGGATCTCCTCTTCCGTCTGTGAATCGATCCATACGCGTTTTTCGGTCTTTCCCGTGACATGCGCCTCCTGCCGGACCAGGCGGTAGATATATTCGCCTTCCCGTCCCGAGTCCGTACAGACATAGATCGTATCCACATCCGCCCGGTTCAGCTGTTCCTTTACGATGCCGAACTGCTTTTTCACGCTGTCAATGATCTGATATTTCCATACGGAAGGAATAAACGGCAGGGTATTCATAGCCCATCTCTTCAGCGCCGGATCATAGCTTTCCGGATAAGACATCGTGACCAGATGGCCCACACACCAGGTGACCACCGCATCCGGGCCCTCCAGATAGCCGTCGTGCCGCGCCGCGCGGATCCCGAGGACCCGGGCAAACTCCTGGGCCACGCTCGGTTTTTCCGCGATGTACAAGCTTTTTCCCATCCGGTCTTATGCCTCGCTTGAGAAACGGTAAACAGTCAGGGAGACCCGCTCTTCTCCTGCCTTGAGGACCGGAGATGCAAAATTGTCGTGATGGATGGCATCCGGGAAATACTGAGTCTCGAAGCAGACACCCTGATGATTTCCGTAGACCGCGCCCATCTTTCCCTTCATGGCCGTGCCGGGTCTGAAATTGGTGGTATAGAGCTGCATGCCGGGAAGATCCGTATAGATCTCCATCACGATGCCGGACTGTTCGCCGGTGCATTTTCCGATATATTCCGCCTCCGGCATGACCTTGCCGCCGTTTACGCAGAAATTGGAGTCATAGCCGTGTCCGCCGTCGATCAGCGGCTTGTAGGGCGCGTCGATATCCTGTCCGATGGTCTTTGCGGTTCTGAAATCCATGGGTGTTCCGGAAACATCGATGAGATTTCCGGTAGTGACAAGATCCTCGTCCGCCTCGGTATAAAAATCCGCTTTCAGCTCCACGATATGGCCGAGGATATCGCCCGAATCATGACCGTTCAGATTGAAATAGGAATGGTTGGTCGGATTGAAGAGCGTGTCCTGATCGGAAAGGCCGTAATACTGCAGCTGAAGCTCGTTGTCATCTGTCAGCGTATAGGTGACCTCGATATCCAGATT